>DAOUQK010000046.1 GCA_030625695.1 Paracoccaceae bacterium
GTTCAGCCGATAAATATCAAAGTGTTCGAACCCGCGCAGCACCGGCACCAGGGCCAGCAATTGATAGGCCCAGGCAATATCGGGAACGCCGAGAAAATTGGCTATCGGCGCGGCCAGTAAAAACAGGGCAACGCCCGAGGCCACGCTGCGCAGCAGGTTAAAGCCTTGCAAGCCCGCCTGCAGGTCCGGATCATCGCCTGATTTGTCCTGAACGATCAGTTGTTGCAGGCCCAGCCCCGAGGCCATTTCGACCACCGCCATGGAAATCGCAAAGGTGGCGGCGATGCCATAATCCTCGACGCTGACCAGCCGGGCGATGGCCAGGTTTCGGACCAGCAGCATGAGCGAGCTGAAAGCATTACCCGACAGGATCAGCAATGCAGTTCGAAACATCAGACCCCCTCCAAGGGAATTGTGACATGGATCATGTGGAACCTCATGAGGATCCTAGAGATTTCAATCCGCCGACTATGCGGCAGGGTCAAGGCTGTTGAGGGGTAAATTACCACCGCATCACTTGTCCTGGGGTTTGCCGTGACAAAGAAGCCGCACAACTGCGGACTGTGAGGGGCATAGTTTAAACCGTCGGTAAAAGGTGTTAGCCAAAATCAACATCGGCTGATGATTTGTTAGGTCTGTTTTCATGCTCAAGATAACCCTTATCGGCCATGATACCCGGAATGCCAATCTGGGCGTAGGGGCGTTGACCGTGTCCGAAATCGAAGTGGTTCGCCGGATCGCCCGGCGTCAGAATCTGGATATCGACATTACAGTTCTTATAGGCAAGGGCAGTGGATCAGTCAGTGTGTCCGGCAGCGATGTGACCGAAAGGTTTGTTCGCCCCCTGCGCCAGCCGTTTGATTTTTTTTCGGCTGTCCGGGACAGCAATCTGGTGATCGACATTTCCGGAGGAGACAGCTTTGCTGATATCTATGGCAATCGACGAATATTTCAGATTCTGCTACAGAAATACTTGGTCCACTTTGCTCGGCGGCCCCTTGTCATGGCTCCTCAGACCGTGGGGCCATTCAAGAAACCCCTGTGGCGGCGTCTAGCCACCGAAAGCGTCCGGCGGTGTGCTATCGTTGCAAGTCGGGATGAAAAATCGATAACCTTCTTGCGAGACATCGGCGTTCAGCGCGAAGTGGTCGAAGCTTCGGATGTGGCGCTGCGCCTGCCATACACATTACCGCCAGACCGCCTTGCGGGGGCACCCAAGGTCGGCCTCAATGTTTCCGGACTGTTGATGGGTGGGGGCTTCACGGGCAAAAACATGTTTGGCCTGAAAGCCGATTATCCGGCCCTGATACGTGAAATCATGAAAGGTTTTCTGTCCCATGCTGACGGTTACGAATTGCATCTGGTGGGGCATGTGATCCCGCGGGAACGCGGTGGTGTCGAGGATGATTATCAGGCCTGTCTGGATCTTGCCGCTGAATTTCCCGAAACCATCGTCGCGCCCGCCTTTGAAACCCCTTCTGAGGCAAAGAGCTATATTGCCGGTCTGGATTTCTTCATGGGCGCGCGGATGCATGCCTGCATAGCAGCTTTTTCCACAGGCGTGCCGGTGGTGCCGATGGCCTATAGCCGGAAATTCGCGGGCCTCTTTGGTTCGCTTGGGTATGAGTTGACGGTTGATTGTACAACAGACACTGCGGAGGATATCCTTGGTCGGATATTCCAAGCTTACGAGGGCAGGGCCAAAATTGCAGAAGAAATGCAGACAGCGCTGCAGATGGGGCTGGAGAAGCTTGATAGATACGAAAGCGCGCTTGAAAAGTTTATTGTTCAGCATTGCAATCTCTAAAACGGGTTGACGTCTAGCTGCGTGCTTGAAAAGCTGGAGCGAAACTGGAGATGGTACTGGAAATGGGTGGTTCATTAATCCGCAACACAATCCGGGCTTTCGCTTATTCCACACCACTGCATCGTATTTTGGGGATGGGCCAAGCCAAGTTCGATCAAGAGTACTGGAATAAGCAGCTTTCTGGCGCCTTTAAGCCTCATCTTGGGGGCACTATCTCTGTTGGCGTTCGGAATTCGATCGTTTTGTCGTTGATTGACAATGTTATCCCTCATGCCAGGCGGCTTCTGGATGTTGGCTGTGCTTCTGGCAGCCTGTTTAGGGCCCATGGTGGCCACCGTTTTTCCTACGTTGGAACGGGCATCAGCGATGTTGCAATTGAAGAAGCACAAAAGTTGTCGCCAGATGCTGAATTCCATACCGCGCGGCTCGAGGATTTTTCCCCTGAGAGGGTCTTTGATGTCATTGTTTTGAATGAAGTTCTTTATTACCTAGCTGTAAAGGATGCTCGCAAAGCCGCCGAAAAATACTCTCGTTATTTGACTGAGAAAGGCATTCTTATTGTCTCCATGAAAGAAGACCCGAAATCCAGAGCCATCTTTTCTGAGATTGGAAAAGCACTTCAATGGGTCAATGGCATTCTGTATCAGGAAAAAGCCACGGCTGGGCCAGAATTTAGTATCAGAAGAGACGCAAAACGTCCCGCATACATGATCGGAGTATTTACGAGGTGTCCCTAAGGCGTCACCATTCAAATTATGCCATCGTGCACCTCTACTAATACTGCTTTTCAGGTATTGCGCTGGGTTAAAAGTAGCGTTCCATCATGGGAAAACCGGAAATGATGACCGTCAGAAGAGCCCTATATTGAGGCCGAGAACGCTTAACTTTCATGGTATCGGCACACCTGCGCCTGCAGTTGACCCGGGCGAACGACCTTATTGGATCGATATTGATCTGTTTGCCGATGTGATTGAGAATTTCCCGGATTGGAGCCATCATCGCCCACTTTACATCACTTTCGACGACGGCAATCTATCGGACTTAGAGATTGCGGCCCCGATTCTAGCCGCACGTGGTTTGTCAGCGCGGTTTTTCGTACTGACCGGACGTTTGGAGATGCCCAATTATTTGTCCGCAAAGGATGTGATCGAGCTCCACAAAATGGGTTTCAGTATCGGCTCACATGGACACAGTCATGTCGATTGGTCAACTCTGTCTCCGAACGGGTTAGTCGAAGAGCTTTGCCAATCTCGGACCCGGCTCTCGGACATCCTGAATTGCCAGATTGCCGAGGCGGCGATCCCATTCGGCAACTACAACCGGACAGTTCTGCGAGCCTTGAAGGCCGCTGGTTATACTACTGTATGGACAAGCGATGGTGGCGGCATGGATCCGAATGCATTCTTGCGTCCGCGAACTTCGATCAAAGGGGACATGTCGATCGAAACTGTTCGGCAGATATTGCTGTCCAAACCAAACCCCGCTCGTGAGCTTCGGCGTGCAATAGCCAAGACACGTAAGCGCATTTTTTGAACGGTCTTTGATTCAAGTAGGCTTAGCGCGGTTTAGGGCATTTCACGGCCACTCGGAATCGGGAGGGATTCCCATATCGTTTTGATTGTGGTTCATATGTGGACGCCCCGTATTGGCAATAGCTTTCTTTTTGCGTTTGATCGGTTGCTTTCATATGTCCGGCCTGTTTTGTGCAGCACTTATGTCTGCTGGCCCTGATGGAAATCCGCGAACGAGGTCCCTAATCACTCGTGGCGCGCTTTGAAGAGCGCAATGAATCACACGGGGTGTTCTCGTTCTTGGACAGATCGTCACGCATCATAGGATTGCTCACCAATTCTTGTGTCGCCAGGCTCTACTGCTTGGCGACGTGGTAGGGGTGGTAGGATCGGTCATGTGCCAACAAAGCCCAGGCGATCCGGGCTGTTTTGTTTGCTAGCGCGACTGAGACAAGCCGCACGGGCTTTTTGTCCAGCAGGCCACGCAGCCAGTGCGCCAGTGGTGTGTCTTTGTTTCGAGAGTGTCGGATGACAGCGGTTGCGCCAACCACCAGCAATCGTCGCAAGTACCTGTCGCCTTGTTTTGATATCCCGCCAAGGCGAACCTTCTCGCCGCTTGAGTTTTGCTTGGGCACCAGGCCTAGCCATGCCGCAAACTGTCGCCCCGATCGGAACGCATGGATGTCGCTGACAGTAGCGACAATAGCGGTGGCGGTTATTACCCCGATGCCGGGGATAGCAACCAACCGCTGGCTCATAGCGTTTTGACGATGCCAGTCGTTCAGTGTCTGATCCAATGATTGCAGCTCATCTTCCAACTCGACCAGTCTTCTGGCGAGTACTGATAAAGCGGTGCGGGCCATCTCGGGTACGCCGGGCTCTGGGATATGTGCATCAAAAACACGAGCCACAAGTTTGATCAGGTTGCGCACCCCGGGGTTAGCCACGAGGCCAAATTCCGCCAGATGGGCGCGCATTGCATTCGCAGCCATCGTACGTTGCCGCACCACCAGAGATCGGGTGCGATGAACCATTAGGATGCCTTGTTGTTCCGGGGATTTTACCGGCACAAAGCGCATGGTAGGGCGTGTGACTGCTTCGCAGATCGCTTCTGCATCCGCAGCATCGTTTTTGCCGCGCTTCACATAAGCTTTCACGTAAGCGGGTGGCATGAGCTTGACCTCATGCCCAAGTGCCGCCAACTCCCGCGCCCAATGATGAGCGGTGGCACAGGCTTCGATCCCGATCAGACAAGACGGCAGCTTCGCAAAGAATGGCAGCAACTTGCGCCGCGTCAGCACGGCCTCGCCGGTTTCATCGACACCGTGAACCTGGAAAACACTCTTCGCAATGTCCAATCCAATTGTGGTAATTCTCATATGGGCGCTCCTTCTTTGTATGGCGACGTTAACAACACCACCTTATGGCACATCGATGCCGGGTTGAGGGGGCGTCCACCTCATCACTGTTGTTGGAGGTGGATCATGAGCAAAACGTATTCTTCGGACCTACGCGAGCGTGTTGTTACGCAGGTGAATGCCGGGAATTCCCGTCGGGAGGTGGCGCGTCGATTTGGAGTTAGTCCAAGCTTTGTCGTCAAACTCATGCAACTTGTTGCTGATACCGGTTCAACGACTGCGGCCAAGCGCGGCAGGCCGTTCGGGCAAGGCAAGCTGGCGGGTGGGCAAAACCGCTCTCGTCAATGTAGACAATCGGTCGCCCTGCCACCTCATGCGCCGCTATCTTCTTGCGAAAGACTTGCCTTGCGTCTTCGTCCGCCTTTGGGTGTGCCAGGGATTTTTTTATATGTCACCCCGAGCTTGCGCAAAGCTTGCCAGATCGCCTTGGGCGTCACTGCGAACCGGGCAGCCCGCTCATACTGATAGGCGTCGGGATAATCGACGACATCTTGCCGGAGATTTTCGAGGTCAATCTTGAGCCCCTTCTCACGACGATAGCTTTTCGGCTCTATATCCTTGTTCCAGCGGACCAGGCTTGCGATGCCAATCGAAAACCTCTGGGCGGCATGCCCGAAGGTCAGACCCTCACGTTCTTTCACATCAAGAACGTGGCGGCGGAAAGAAACGGAATATGTCATACTGGCCGGACCTGAGGTACCCCCCGAAATTCGGACACTGACGTAAGCTGCAATTTGTTGTCTGCTGATCTTCAACAGGAAGGAGATCAGAGATGTCAAAACGAAAGCAACATCACCCAGAATTCAAGGCCAAGGTCGCGTTGGAGGCGCTGAAAGGCGAGGAGACGGTCAGCGAGTTGGCGAGTCGCTTTGGGGTCCACCCGACGATGATCCATCAATGGAAACGGGCTTTGCTTGAGGGCGCGTCTGGCGTGTTTGAGCGTGGCAACCGGAGAATACCGGAAGTCGATGAGGAGCAAGTTAGAGACCTACACGCCAAAATCGGGGAGTTGGCCGTCGCCAACGATTTTTTGGCCAGAAAGCTCAAGCCCTGGACCGGCAAGTGAGGCGGGATATGATTGAGCCGGGCTTACCAAGGCTGTCTGTCGGAAAACAATGCGCGTTGCTGTCGATCTCGCGATCCTCATTTTACTATGAGCCAAAGGGTGAGAGCGGGATGAACCTTGATCTGATGCGCTTGATCACCGCCCGGCAGGCGATGCTTGCATCGCTGAGAGGGGAATAAACAGTTCTTAGAAACACCGTTTTATGGGTTGCGCCAGATGACCTGGCATCTGCGCAACGAGGGCCATTTGGTAAATGAGAAGCGCATCCGCCGTTTGATGCGGCTGATGGGCCCCCTCTCGGCAGATTGCTACGCAATCGCCTGCCGGGCAACGGATGCCGATCTACCAGAAGCCCAATACCAGCAAGGCGGCGAAGGGTCACAAGATTTACCCCTATCTGTTGCGCGGGCTGCAGGTGGACGCCCCAATCAGGTCTGGTGCGCCGATATCACCTACTTGCCGATGCGCCGCGGCTTTCTCTACTTGGTGGCAATCATGGACTGGCACACACGTCAGGTGCTGGCCTGGCGTATTTCGAACACACTGGAGGCCGATTTCTGCGTCGAGGCACTGAACGAGGCCATCCACCGGTTCGGCCCGCCTGAGATAATGAACACAGATCAGGGCAGCCAGTTCACGTCCTTTGCCTGGACCAATTGTGTGAAACAGGCTGGGGTCAGAATATCGATGGATGGAAAGGGGCGGTTCCTCGACAATATCTTCATTGAACGACTGTGGCGATCAATGAAATACGAGTGCGTCTATCTGCATGCTTGGGAAAGTGGTTCAGAGGCCAAAAACGGGATCAAGAAATGGATGGAATTCTACAACCCCAAGCGCCCGCATTCTGCTCTTGGCCGCAAGCCCCCCGCTGTGGTCTATTGGCAGACAATTGAAACAAACAAACCTGATCGGCAGATGCAAAGAGTAGCTTAAATTACGCCAGATATTGTCCAACGTTTGGGGAGTAGCTCAACCTGAACCCCATCGAGATGGCTTTCTCCAAGCTCAAAGCCCATCTCAGGCGCATCGGGGCCAGAACCATCGAGACGTTATGGAAGGCCGTCGGCGAAATATGCGATCTATACGAACCCGACGAATGCTGGAACTATTTCAAAGCAGCCGGATATGCTCACGAATAAAGGTGAAATGCTCTAGCTTTTTGTGAATCTGTTCTGCCACAAGGATGGAAGAAGGGATCAGCCCTTGGGCACGGGCCTCATAGGGCCCAAGGGCGGCGATCTCTTCGCCGCCGGTTCGAAGTTTGAAGCGCGCGACATCCGGATTATCTTTTGTAGAGATTCCACCAAGATCAAACCAGTCGCACCCCTGCTCTGCCGCCCAAAGTATGGCATGCCACATCAAAAGGTGTCCGGCATTCAGTTTTCTCCCCTCATCGGGTGTGGCGCCAAAAAGATAGACTGCTGACTTGCCGGACCGCCCGATTGTCATTGTTCCAATATTTGATCCATCCTTATGAGCGATGAGCGTATCATGCTCAAAATCAGGACCGGTCAGATCTTTGTAAAACTCCGGGCCAATGTCCGGCTCAAAACCCTTTGCTTGCTGGACCTGATTGTACAGTGGGAAAAAGCGATCGTGGCTCTCTGTGAACGATAGATGGTCGATCTTGATTCCAGCCTTCATCGCATTGCGCAACGGATTTCGCCACTTTCCATGCAGGCTTTTCCAAAGCGCATCTTCAGATTTTGTAAGATCGACAAGAACCGTTTGATATGCCGCAGCATTCATAGTGGGACTAAGCCCATGTCTTTCGAAGACGTCTGTTTGTTCGATCTGTGAGATAATGGGCAGGCGTATCCTAAGTATATGGCCCGCCTTGTGGACATAGTAATCTTGTAATGCATCCAAGATGCCTCCCAACCTCTCGGCGGGTGGTTCTCCGCAATCAGTTGGTCGAATTAGCGGGCCCGAAGGTATCCAGACTATCCCGCGTCCAATACCGGGTATCTTTCGCACTCGTGCAGCAGCTGCGGCCACAACCTTTCCAGTTGCATCCACAATAGATAGAAATTCCGGGCGCGCTCTAATTCGACCCGCCGCAGCGATGCTGTATGTCAAACTTTGCTCATAGGTCAGATCACGAAATTTCCGACCGATGTCAGGCCAGTCCGCCGGTGAGAGGGGTCGTACGGTAAATGGTTTATCCATCATTGGACTATACCCTGCTTCGAACCCATGACTGCCAGATAGATCGCCGCTTCAATGGCAGTATCTTTCCTAGGGCAATCGAACCATGGCCGAACCACAGGCGGTAATACCCGACATGAATCATTCGCGCCCATGCCAGAAGGCAATATAGGTACATCTGATGACCAAGGCCTTTGGGGGCAATAATGAGCCGATGCACCGGTACCTCAATCGCTCCATATACTTGCTTATAGTCGTATGACCCGACCCCTGCTTCAATCCGATCTACTCCTGCCTCAATCGCTCGCTTGATCATTAGGATAAGCCCCAACGTACCAAGGCTGAGACGCGCATATTCCGGATCAGTTGAACGGGCAGGTAACCGCCAATGGCAACTCTTGCCAGAGACCAGGCAAAACTGGGTCGCCATGGG
This sequence comes from Paracoccaceae bacterium, assembly GCA_030625695.1. Classification (GTDB taxonomy): domain Bacteria; phylum Pseudomonadota; class Alphaproteobacteria; order Rhodobacterales; family Rhodobacteraceae; genus NVQY01. Next base: position 8,387 of record DAOUQK010000046.1, read on the forward strand.
ACCATTAGAGCCTATCATATGTTCCAGCCAGACACTGCCCTTGCCGTGTAAACGATTGGATAAATCGGCGTAGAATCTGGCGCTGCCACGCCAATCGCTGAAATGACCTCCATGACCAACCTCCTGCCACTGTGTGTTGTGGAATGTGATAAAGTCATCAAATTCGCGCTTATGTGGATGAACCAGCTTGGTCTGGAGATCAAATTCCCCCTCCAGTCGACGTAAATCGCGTCGAAACTGTGAGCGTCTTTTCTTAGATAATAGGGACAGGTACTCCTCAAACTCGGTTGGCAGTTCGAAAACAGTGTGAGAGCCTTGAACTTTATCATAAAAAACGAACCGGGAATTTTTACTGTCATTGCCGTAGTTTGATTGGATACTCTGCAGAACAGAACTCTTTTCACTTGCTGGGGTGAAGCTAATCAAGTTTGCGGCGGAATCGGTAATCAGGATATCCTCGGCCGCCTGTTTCAGCATTGGTTCCAGACATCCATCAACAACGGGCACAGAAAATACGACAGCATGCGGGTCGGTTGCCGCAAGCCGCGCGACTTTCACAACAAAAGGACCAAGACGGATTTTATCGATCATAAATGGTAGGAGTCCGACCAGCTTTCCGGTTTTTGCGCGAGCAGTCAGACACAGCAGCGCTCGGTTCTTCCCGAAATTCTGCCACCAAACGTCGAACCAACCTGGCGTGAGGTAGATGTCCGCGCCTGTCTCGCTGCACAGCGCGTCCCACTCGTCATACTGTCGACGTAGAGGCTCAATCCCAGTAATCCAAGAATACTCTACCTGCTCTGCTGGCTCTGTCACACGGTTGGCTCCTTGCCCGTCAACTGAAAAATAAGAGATGCTTTTGCCAATCTCCGCCTCGCGGCACCTTCGGCATCTCGTCTGAGCATCGAAAGTACCAATCGCAGGAAGGCGGACGTAAGGAAAATTGCGCGCCCAAGTAGGGACCCAAACCAGCCATAGTGCTTGCCAAGATAGATCACCTTACTCTTCTGAAGCTGTACATACATTCGGGACCGGATTTGCTCTGTACTTTTGGATCCGCCGTCCAGATGCAAGATCCGTGCAAGTGGAGAGAAGACACACCGATAATTCGCGTTACGGATGCGGCGGCACCAATCCGCTTCTTCCGAGTAGATGAAAAATGCCTCATCAAGTAGGCCAATCTTGTCCACCACGTCGCGCGGTACCAACATGAACATGCCTGAAACAACATCTACATCCTGTTCGGTTCTTCGATCCCAGTCACCGTATTCCGGGCGCCCCAGAATAGAATTCATCGGAAACATTTTTTGCAAACCAAACTCGATAAGAAATACATGCCACAGTCCTGGTTCAGCAAAACAGGTCTTCTGGATAGTCCGTTCGTCTTCCCAAACTTGGCATCCGACACAGCCAACATCCGGATGCTCATCTAACCAGAAAAGCATTACATCAACGGCATTCTCGAGAATGATCGTGTCCGGATTCAAGAGCAACAATCTCTGCCCTCGGGCCACTTCCAGTCCTTGATTATTAGCTGCTGCAAATCCCCGGTTTCGGTTATTCTCAACAAGAATTGTCTCGGGAAACTCCTTCTTGATCATTTCCGCTGATCCATCCGAGGAGTCATTATCAACGACAATGACTTCGTAGGTGGTTCTTGTTTCTTGCCTGATTGAGGCTAGACAGCCTTTCAAAATGTCTCTGGTATTCCAGTTTACGATTATTATTGATACTGTGATTTGAACCGCCATGCTGTTGTCTTTCAGATGCATCTATTACTCGCACACTCGATCAGGAACATTCATTTTTGTGGGGCTAATTGACATTGAAGGGTGCCGATGGTCAACGTGTGGGAACCAAATATCGTGAAGCAGGTGTTGGGTGGATACCACCTTCCACCAACACCGACGACTTGGAAAGAGCCACTTATTATGAGAGACGGTGAGCCAAAAGCACCATATTGTGGCAATCCTGCAATAGATATGGGCAATCTGTTTCGGTCGGATCAAAGCGGCGGTGTTTTGAAGTTGTTCGAGAACCGGCGGGTGGCCTTTAGTTTCAACGCTCGGGTAGCGATCCGTCAGGCTTGTGACCTGTTGGATTTGCGAAGCGGAGATGAAGTTCTGGTTCCGGCCTATAACTGTGGTACTGAAATCGACCCTTTACTTGACGCGAACCTGACGGTCCGAATGTATCCAATCGGCGACGACCTGAGGGTTATGCCCGACGAAATATCAAAGCGGATCATGCCTGCGACGAAGGCTGTGTACATCACACACTATTTTGGTATCCAACAGGAAAAACTGTCGGAGATCCGCTCTCTTTGCGACACTCACGGCCTTCGCTTGATAGAGGATTGTGCGCTTAGCCTGCTAAGCGGAGATGCTCCCGTTGACGGCCGCACTGGGGACATTTCGATTTTCTGCTTTTATAAATTTTTCCCGGTGATTGGCGGCGGGGCGTTGGTTGTGAACGCCCCCGACTTGGCGGACCCGGTCCCTTTCCAAGCGAGAGCCCCTGCAAGATTTATACATCGACCAATCATACGCAGTTTTGTGACGTCTGCCATTGGCGTTGACGGAATGGTCTCGATTGCAAGGGCCATCAAGACGCAATTGCGTGCGCCTAAATCGCCCGCCTCTGGCGGATCTGGAGAATCCGACCCAATGACCGATATTCCGGCTGATTATTATTTTGATGCCGGATTGCGCAATACCAGAATGAACCGGCTTACCCACCGCATGCTCGGTGCTTTTGACATTACAGAAACAATGGAGACGCGGCGTACAAATTGGGCACTATATGCAAAGCTGCTGAAAAATGCGTCTGATGTAGGCCAGATGCAGGAACCCCTCGTGGAAGGTGTATGTCCACTGGGATACCCGGTTACAGTGTCGGCTCGCGATGTGATCGTCGCGCATCTACAAGAACTGGGTATTTCGGCAACGCCCTGGTGGGCGGGGTTTCATAAAAAACTGGACTGGAGAGGATACGATAGCGCGATTAGGCTGAAAAACACAACCATTTTACTGCCTTTGCACACAGGGATGGGTGCGCGCCATATCTGTTACATTGCAGAGCAGTTACAGGTAAAAATCAAAAGTGGGTGACTTACTGGACCTGATGAGGTGGACGGCCTCCGTTTGGCAAGATGTTTTTGTGTTAGATCCAGCGGTTGAGTGCAGGCATGTGTCCGGCCTTTTCGTGTGGCGTTTCTCATGCCACTGGCCTTGATGAAGTCCGCGGATCAGGTTCCTAATAGGTCCTCGCGGTTGAAGCGCAGTCACGACATACGGATTGTCCTGGCCCGGGTCTTACGACCTTATGATCATCACACCTTTCGCTTACCGTCAGCCAATAAAGCAACGGTAATTCTTGTTACGCCCTTTGCACTTCAAATTTAGATCCATGCATCATAATGGCCCAGACAATCCGCGCCATTTTGTTGGCCGGAGCAACGGCACAAACCATATAGGGTTTGCGTTCCAGAAGACTTGCGGCCCAACGAGTGGATGCCGGTTTGCCCTGTCGACTGAAGCGCAAAACAGCGTGTGCTCCAAGAACCAGCAGACAGCGAAGATAAGGATCACCTTGTTTGGTAATTCGCTCAAGTCGGATTTTGCCACCGGATGAGTTTTGTCGAGGAACCAGCCCGATCCAGGCTGCAAGTTGACGGCCGGATTTGAAGACCTCCGGATTGGTCACGGTTGCAGCCAGGGCGCTCGCGGTAATTGGCCCAATTCCCGGTGTGGTTTCCACGCGTTTGCTCAAATCACTCTGTTTGTGCCAGCCATGTATTGCATCCTGCAAGTGATCCACCTCTTGTTGAACAGTTCGCAATTGGCGCACCAAAGGCTTCAACGCTGTTCGGGCGACAACTGGAATACTTTCGTCATCTTCGCATTCGACAAGTTCTATCAGCTGGTTGGCTCCTGCGATTCCCTGACGGCTGACTATCCCGAGTTCGGCAATATGGGCGCGCAGCGCGTTCACAATCATTGTCCGCTGGCGGATCAGCAACTGCCGCGCCCGATGCATCATTAAAACGGCCTGCTGGTCTTCGCTTTTGATTGCAACAAACCGCATGGTGGGTCGTGTTACGGCTTCGCAAATCGCCTCTGCATCGGTTGCGTCATTTAACATAGGATTTTACGTAAACAGCGGACATGAGCCTAACATTATGACCCAACTTCGTCAGCTCTCGCCCCCAGTGGTGGGCACTGGAGCAAGCCTCCATACCAATCAGGCAGAAATCCAGGTTGGAGAAAAAGGTGAGAAAATCACAACGCTTCAGCTGCCAACGAAAAAGAACCTTTCCTTCAGCATCTATCCCGTGGGTCTGGAAAACATTCTTGGCAATATCAACGCCAATTGTTGTAACTACTTTCATGGTCTGTCTCCTTTTGCGACAGTCAACAGCCGCAGTATGACACAATGTGCCGTTCAGGAGGCCGTCCACCTCCTCAGGTCCAAACTACCATATTGCGACATAGCTCTTGGCCAGAATAATACGCTCGATCCAGATATTACAATCAGGGAACAGTACGTGCATATCTCGATGTGATAGCAGGTTGATGCGTTCAGCGTGCATGCGTCGTGCGGCGCGGTTCTGATTACGGTAATGACGTGATAGACGGAGCAGGGAAGATCGTGTTGGTGCCCCAAACCAGTGAATCCCCAGCATTCTAAAATGCGGCTCAATCGGAAACTCGTAGGCCGGTGTTTGTAACCATCCGGTCTTTCCGACCCGTTGCACTTCGCGTGCCATGGCCGCCATATCCGGCCAGCCACCCACATGTTCGATTACCGAATTGGAGTGCACCAGATCAAAGGAATTGTCGTCATAGTCAGAAAGATCACGGGCATCGCCAACCCGGACTTCGAACAGATTGTTTTCTGAACCAGTTCTTTGCAACTCGGCTTCATCATAGTTCAGCAGAATAATCTTTGACACGTTTTCATGGCCAATGTTTTCCCAGTATTCCGGTCGGCCACCCACATCTAGAATATGAATATCGCGGTTCAGTTGTCTGGAAAGCCCGTCTATTTTCTTCCGCAAAATTCGGCCTCGACGTTTTCGAAAAGAGTTGATTGTAAAATCATTCACGATAATAATTTCCACATATTACAAACGAGAGCCCTGCGTCCTGGGGCGTCAAAGGAACAACTATACGTTGGCTTTTCGAGTCTGCAAAGTCAATCAGACCGCTTGTTTTTATCAGGCTATTTCAGTAGGCTCAGTGTGCGTCGTCTTGGGCGCAAGGCGCGGAGCGGGTGGAAAACGGGTATACTTGTGGCTTTTATCAGGGACATCTGCCACATTCACAGTCGTTTCCGGTTCAACCTCTCCCTGAATCATCCAAATCCCCGATCCCAAAAAAAACATCACAAATGCCAGCATTTGGTGCCAGTAATGTACGGTGCCCCCAGCAATGACGATGCCACCGACACCGATCAAAAAACCAGCCTGGCACCTTTTTCCCAATGTGCTGGTCAGAGTTGCACGCGCGACTCTGCGGACGATCAGGGAAACTGCACCCATAAATGCGATCAGTGATGGCAACCCATATGTCATCGCTGTCAGCAACCAAAAATTATCGGCACTTGCGCTCTTCCAGTATGGCCTGTCCCAGTTTCCTATATCGAGCCCTAGCCCGAACCAAGGGCGCGCCGCGACATTCTCTGTTCCCCATATCCAGATATTGATGCGGGCGTAGGCTGTACCGGTATTGAACGACGCATAGGTGACAAGGACGTGAAAGGGTGTGCGGTTGGACAGCATGTCAATCATCACATAGCCGATCGCCACCAGCACCAGAAACAACCGCCAACGCCAGACAAACCTGCTGGTAATAACTTCCCATACGATAAAATAGAACTGAATTGACAGGCTGATGATTGCGCCAGTGGACAGGGAAAATATTGTCGCGACAACCGAGGCTGCCACGCCGGTGACTCGAAAGATTGCCGGGCGCAGCATATACCAAAACAGGCCAAACCCGCTTGATACAAACACGCCGAACAGAATTGGATGGGCAAACGCGGTCTGGGCCCGGCGCATCCCCCATCGGCCTTCGGTATAGGTGGGTGAAATGCTGTTGGGGAGCAACTCAAGCAGGATCGGTCGGTCCAGAACCGCCTCGATTGCCGCAAACGGCAGCAAAACGATTATGATTAGCACATAGAATTTGGTAAATCTGGTAAACGCAGCGACCGAGCGGATGCCGACGCGGCCCACCAGATAGGCTCCGAAAAACTCGACCCAGTAGATACCCGTTGCTTCAATCGGGTTGGCCCCGGCTAGATCGCCGGTGCCTTCGCTGATGAAAATTGATATTGTAGCCCAGAGGAGTGAAAATAACAGCGCATAGTCGATTATCAGCAGCGGACCAGCCAAACCGGCAAGCAGCCTGCGCAGAAGAGGAAAAAAAACTAGGATCAGAAAAACGCGGTGGGGCATCAGAATTATCGGCCCGACAGGTATCAGGATCGGAATCAACAAACTGGATAAGAACAGCAAGGGCAAAATACTAATGAAGCCCGTACCGGTTGCAGACATGATCCTGCCTACTGCTGTGCCAGTGCTTATGCTGGCCTGTCGGCTAGGTTCGGAGGTGTAATCGCTCATTGTAAGCAGGGCCGCTGTTTCACTGCA
>DAOUQK010000089.1 GCA_030625695.1 Paracoccaceae bacterium
CGAAGGCACCGACAAGGTCCGCTCGGGTACTCTCAGCCTGAATCTGACGGATTACGCCAATGTTGAGAACCTGGGCCTGTTTGGGATTGTTGATCTGGACCTGACCGGAGACGGACTTGCCAATCGGCTGATCGGCAATTCCGGGGCCAATACGATTAACGGCGCAGCGGGTCAGGACATAATCAAAGGCGGGGCGGGCGCAGATATCCTTGTGGGCGGTCTGGGGCGTGACCGGCTGATTGGCGGGGCAGATGCGGATACGTTTGTGTTCAATGCTGCGGCCGAGAGCGGCACCACCTGGTCCACCCGCGACCGGATCAGGGATTTCTCGCAAAGCGACGGGGATTTGATTGATCTGTCGGGGATTGATGCGGGCAGCGGTGGTGGAGATCAGGCGTTTTTGTTTGTCGGCGGGGCTAAGTTTTCGTCGTCCGAGGGCGAAGTGCGGTATGTTCAGAAAAACGGCAATACGATCATTCGGGGTGATATTGACGGTAACGGGGTGCAGGACTTTGCGATTTTCCTGAACGGATTGGTTGACCTGACAGCGGCGGATTTTCTGCTGTAGCTATTGTTAGGTAGACTTTCGTCTTCATGTTAACGTTTTCGTGATCGCCGCGACTCAACGGATATTTCCGGGTGGTGCGGCGGAAGTTTAACAAGGGGGGGCGGTTTGATTGGCCCCGCAATAAGTGCAATAGCGAGGGCGTTCCCATGACTTTCAAATTCGGATCAGAGTTTCTGGTCAATTCCACCACTACGAGTGATCAGACCGGGTCTTCGGTTACGGCCCTTGCGGATGGTCGCTTTGTGATCACTTGGAGGGATGCCAGCGCAACCGGCGGCGATACATCTGACACTGCCATCCGGGCGCAGATGTACAACGCTGACGGCAGTCCTTCGGGGGCCGAGTTTCTGGTCAACGCCACCACTTTGTCCTTTCAGTTCGAGCCTTCGGTCACCGCCCTTGCCGATGGCCGGTTTGTGGTTAGTTGGACGGATTGGAGCGCAACTGGCAGCGATACGTATAACGCCGCTGTCCGCGCGCAGGTGTTCAACGCTGACGGCAGTCTTTCGGGGGTTGAATTTCTGGTGAATACCACCATTTTGGGCAATCAGTACGACCCCTCGGTTACCACTCTTGCGGACGGCCGGTTTGTGGTCAGTTGGACGGATCTAAGCGAATGGGGCGGCGATAACTCTGGCAACGCCATCCGCGCGCAGGTGTTCAACGCTGACGGCAGTCCTTCGGGGACTGAATTTCTGGTGAATACCACCACTTTGGGCAGTCAGATCACCTCTTCGATCACCGCCCTTGAGGATGGCCGGTTTGTGGTTAGCTGGAGAGATTTCAGCGCCAGTGGCGGCGATACCTCACTCTCGGCCATACGTGCGCAGGTGTTCAACGCCGACGGCAGTGCATCGGGGTCTGAGTTTCTGGTCAATACCACCACTGCGGGGGAACAGTCGTCCCAATCGATCACCGCCCTTGCGGATGGTCGGTTTGTGGTCAGTTGGAGGGATATGAGTGCAACTGGTGGCGATACCTCCTCCACTGCCATCCGGGCGCAGGTGTTCAACGCTGATGGCAGTGCATCGGGGACTGAGTTTCTGGTCAATACCACCACTACAAACAATCAGTTTCAATCTTCGGTTGCCGACCTTGCGGATGGCCGGTTTGTGGTCAGTTGGACGGATGAGAGCGCAACTGGTGGCGATACCTCTGGCGGTGCCATCCGCGCGCAGGTGTTCAATATTGATGGTAGTAAATCGGGAGCGGAGTTTCTGGTCAATACCACCACTACAAGCAATCAGTTCCAATCTTCGGTCACCGGCCTGGCGGACGGCCGGTTTGTGGTCAGTTGGACGGATATCAGCGCCAGTGGCGGCGATACCTCTGGCTCTGCCATCCGTGGCCAGGTCTTCGATCCGCGCGAAACCGCGGTTTCGCTGAACGGCTCTCTGCTGGACGATGATTACGTCGGCACGCGCTATGGCGATGACATCTCCGGGTTTATCGGCGATGACCAGCTGACCGGACGCTCGGGCGACGATGACCTGTTCGGCGGGGCCGGGCACGATATCCTGAAAGGCAATACCGGCAATGACCGGCTTGAAGGCGGAGATGGCAAGGACAAGCTGCTCGGCGGGTTCGGCAGCGATCAGCTGTTTGGCGGCGCTGGCAAGGACGATCTGAACGGCGGTTTTGGGCTCGATTTTCATGCCGGGGGGCTTGGCAATGACACCTATAAAGTTGACAATATTGGCGATGTAGTGGTTGAGGAAGCTGGTGAAGGCAGGGACCAGATACGCTCATCAGCAATCGACCTTGATCTGGCGAATTTTGCCAATGTGGAAGACCTGCGATTGACCGGCAACGTCAATCTGGACCTGACCGGTAACAACCTTGCCAACAAGCTGCTCGGCAACAACGGCGACAATGTGATTCTGGGTGGTGCCGGGGCGGACACGATTTCCGGCAAGGCTGGCGAGGACACCATCACTGGCGGCCTGGGCCGGGACATAATGACCGGTGGCGCTGGCCTTGATACGTTTGTTTTCAACGATGTGGCTGAGACTGGTGCGACCCGAACGACCCGCGACAAGATCACCGATTTCGATCAGGGCGAGGGCGATATGATTGATCTGTCGGCGGTTGATGCGGATGTCGCGGCCCCCGGAAATCAGGCGTTTACCTTTATCGGCACTTCGGCGTTTGGATCGTTTGAGGGGCAATTGCGCTATGTGCAAAGCGGCTCCAAGACGGTCATTCAGGGCGATATCGACGGCGACGGGGTCAAGGATTTTGAGATTTTCCTGAACGGGCTGGTTGACCTAACGGCAGGGGATTTTGTGCTTTAACGCCTTTCAGCGAAATATATGTGGTGTTAACCTTTTATTCGGCCCATCGAATCGCCGGGGGAAATTCCCGGTGGTGACGTGAGGCTTCAACAGGGGCGTTTGATTTGCCCTGTAACACAAGTACAGTAACAAGGATATTTTATGACTTTTCAATACGGATCAGAGTTTCTGGTTAACACCACCACTCCGAACGGTCAGTACGAATCTGTGATCACCGCCCTTGCGGATGGCCGGTTTGTGGTCACTTGGCGCGATAGCAGCACAACTGGTGACGATACGTCGAGTCTGGCCATCCGGGCGCAGGTGTTCAACGCTGACGGCACTCTTTCGGGGGCCGAATTTCTGGTCAATACCACCACTTCAGGCGCTCAGCTTGATCCTTCGATTACCGGCCTTGCGGATGGCCGGTTCGTGATCACCTGGACAGATTTCAGCGGTAGTGGCGGCGATACGTCCGGTCTGGCCATCCGGGCGCAGGTGTTCAACGCTGACGGCACTGTTTCCGGGGCTGAGTTTCTGGTTAATACCACCATTGCGAGTGGTCAGGTAGAATCTTCGGTTACCAGCCTTGCGGATGGCCGGTTCGTGGTCAGCTGGACGGATCAAAGTGCAACTGGCGGCGACACATCTGGTCAAGCTATCCGCGCACAGGTGTTCAATGCAGACGGCAGCGTCTTTGGGGCGGAGTTTCTGGTCAACACCTCCACTGCGAACAGCCAGGCCGGATCGTCGATCACCGCCCTTACGGATGGCCGGTTTGTGATCAGTTGGACGGATGAAAGCGTAAGTGGCGGTGATACGTCAGGCAAGGCCATCCGCGCGCAGATATTCAACGCTGATGGCACTATTTCCGGGGCTGAGTTTCTGGTCAATACAACCACTGCGGGCGATCAGTACCGATCTTCGGTTACGGCCCTTGCGGATGGCCGGTTTGTGGTCAGTTGGAGGGATGCCAGCATAACTGGCGATGATATATCTGGTGATGCCGTCCGGGCGCAGGTGTACAACGCTGATGGCAGTACATCGGGGGCTGAGTTTCTGGTCAATTCCACCACTTTAAGCAATCAGATAAACCCTTCGGTTGTCGGCCTTGCGGACGGCCGGTTCGTCGTCAGTTGGACGGATGCCAGCGCAAGTGGCGGCGATACGTCTGGCAATGCCATTCGCCTACAGGTGTTCAATATTGATGGCAGCCAATCGGGCGAGGAGATTCTGGTCAATTCCACCACTGCGGGAAATCAGTACCAATGTTCGATCTCTGCCCTTGCGGATGGCCGGTTTGTGGTTACCTGGACGGATTTTAGCGCAACTGGCGGTGATACGTCCAACGCAGCGATCCGTGGCCAGATATTCGACCCGCGCGAAACCGCAGTGACGCTTTCGGGCTCGACGCTGGACGATGACTTTGTTGGTACGCGGTATGGCGACACCATGTACGGATTTCTTGGCGATGACGAAATCCTCGGTCGCAGCGGCGACGATTTTCTGTTTGGTGAATTGGGGCACGACACCCTGAAGGGCGGCTCTGGAAGCGACCGCCTTTATGGCGGCGACGGCAATGATGTTTTGCGCGGAAATTTTGGTGCTGATGTGTTGTTTGGCGGTGATGGCGAGGACAACCTTAAAGGTGGCTTTGGTATTGATTTTATGGATGGTGGCAATGGGGATGATACCTATATCGTTGATGTCACAAGAGATATTGTGGTTGAAGGCGCCAGTGGTGGCGACAACGATCAGGTGCGTTCCAGCAAAATCAGCCTGAATCTGGCCAATTATGCCAACGTCGAAGACCTGCACCTGACCGGGTCGTTGGATCTGAATTTGACCGGCAACAATAGCGCCAACTCTTTGACCGGCAATGACGGCGCAAACAAACTCACCGGCAAAGGTGGTGCTGACAAGATTGACGGTCAGGGTGGCGATGACGTTTTGGTTGGCAATGGCGGTGCGGACAAGCTGACGGGCGGGATGGGGCGCGACAAGCTGACGGGCGGTTCGCAAGCAGACCAGTTTATCTTTAACGATGCATTGGAAACCGGCATCACCGGGGCGACCCGTGACAAGATCACTGATTTCAAACAGGCGCAGGGTGATTTGATTGATCTGTCGGGGATTGATGCCATAAGCGGTGTTGGGAATCAGGCGTTTACCTTCATTGGCGACTCTGGATTTTCATCAACCAAGGGCGAGTTGCGCTTTACCCAGACCGCGACCAAGACGTTTGTTCAGGGGGATATTGACGGCGATGGGGTCAGGGATTTTGTGATCGAGTTGACAGGGCAAATAACGCTGACAGCGGGGGATTTTGTGCTGTAGCGACGCTCACCGGGTTGTCGATATTGTTAACCTATTGCGAAATGCCAAAGATATTTGTCACTGTTTGACTGGCCATAAGGGCTTCAAGCGGGTTGGCATTAATCTGGATGTCGAGTGTTTCAACAAAACGTCAAAGGCGGGTCGCATGGCCCGCCTCCGGCGTGACGTACCCTATCCGACCAAGCTGAAACACGTCAACGCTAGCCGATCGCTCTCACATGTGTTTCAAAATCAGAGCGTTGCATCAGGGCTTTGCAGCGTTCGAACCGTTCTACCGAATAGGTCCAGAAATCTTCGGCCGGGTTACCGTCCGCATGTTGGATCAGCCCCCACAGCGTCCATAAAAGGTCACACATAGCTTTGTAGATCACCACGCGGCCAATCTCGGCGGCATGGGGATCGCGGCCAAAATATGCCCGCAGCATTTCCAGATCCTGCGTGTCGTCAAAACCGCCTTCAACCGATAAATCCCCCAAATCCCACATCGGATCATTCATGCCGGAATATTCCCAATCAACAATCCACATAGTACTGCCGGTATCCAGGAAATTCTCGCATAACGGGTCGCAATGGCACGGGGCAAGGGCGGTCGGATTATCGGCAAGCGCCGCCTTTACCGGTTGGGCGGCTGCAACCACATCGGCGTAACCACCCGGCAGATTAATGTCTTTGCCGGCCAGAATTCGAAGGTATTCGTCGATCATCGCAAAAAGTTCAAACCGGAACTGAAATGCCTTACCAGACCCATGTAATTTCGCCAAAGCAACACCCGCACGTCCGGGTGATCCGACACGAGACTTGAATGCCTTGGGCGTCATTGTCACGCTTGGCTCAATACAGTGGCTGATCATGACGCCTGTGGCCGCATCAGCCCAAAGAATTTCAGCCGAGACACCTGCACCCGCCGCGACACGCGCGTTATGAAGTTCAACCTTACGGTCGATATAATCATTTGTGCCCTCGCCCGGAATGCGCACGATCAGTTTTTCACCGGCCATTTCAACCCGGTAAACCAGATTGGTCAGCCCGCCCAAACGGGCGCTTGTATAGGCATCAGGATTTACGCCAACAAACTGCGGGATGTTTTGCAAGGCCGCATAGACGGCTTTGGCATTATCTGGCATCGGGCACCTCTTAGGATTTCAGTCGTAGATTGTCGGGGTCATACAGCGGCGCATCGGTTCGAGTGACAGCGTGGCGTTCGCCAAAAACTTCCAGTTCAAAATCTGTCCGGGGCCAGTGTTCCGCGTCCAGATAGCCGTAGATAATGGACTGCCCCACAGTAACGCCAAACCCCGCGCTTGTCGCCAGCGACACCAGCCTGCCATCCAGCAAAATTGCTTCGCCGCCGTAAAGCGGCAGGTTTTGGTCGGTGACAAAGCAGCACAACTTTCGTTCTGGACCCGAGGCTTTTTGTAGGGAGAGCACATCACGCCCGATGAATTCACCGCCGGATTTCAGGTGTACACGAAAACCTAAACCGGCCTCAATCGGGGTGTAATCCGGCGTGATGTCGCTGCTCCAGTAAAGATACCCCTTTTCCAATCGCAAGCTGTCAATGGCGCGGTAGCCGATATCGCGAATGTCATGACGTTCACCGGCGGCGCGCAGCAGATCATAGACATGCAAGGCAAATTCGCATGGAATATGCAGCTCCCACCCAAGTTCGCCCACGTATCCAATCCGGATGGCCCGCACCGGGGCCGCACCAATTATTATGTCCCGACAGGTGGCAAAGGGAAAAGCCGCGTTCGAGACATCGTTTTCGCAGACCTGCGCTAGTACTTCGCGTGCTTTGGGTCCGGCGATATTGATCACAGCCCTGCCCGAAGTGACTTCGACCAAATGCACAGTGTCATCGCCAGCTTTGGCCAGATTGCGCCTGATCCAGTCGGCATCATGGGTGCCAAAGCCTGCACCAGTGACAATATAGAACAAATTCTCAGCCAGTCGCGTGATGGTCAGATCGGCCTCGATCCCGCCGTTTTCGTTGCAAAGCTGGGTATAAATGACAGTGCCCACTGGCCTGTCCATGTTCGAAACGGCCATACGTTGGATGGCCGCAAGGGCACCGCTGCCAATCAACTCAAACTTGGCAAAACTGGATTGATCCGTCAGGGTAACGCCGGTTCGCACGGCCTTATGTTCTTGCGCTGCAAATTGCTTCCAACCAGGGTTTTTGAAGTCAAGCTGATCCACGGGTTCGACGCCTTTGGGGGCGAACCAAAGCGGGCGTTCCCAGCCATTTTTACTGCCATAAACCGCGCCGTTCTCTTTTAGCCGTTGATACAGCGGCGACAGGCGAAGACCCCGCGCCGCCTCGGCTTCGGCCCCGGGATAGCGCATTTTATAGTGGTGGGCGTAATGTTCGACCGCGCGCGGATACATGAACGCCCGCGTCCCGTGATGCGGGCCAAAGCGGCGGTTGTCCAACGGCCAAAGATCAAGCGATGGGCGGCCGTCTGTCAGCCATTCGGCAATCATCTCGCCGGCCCCTCCGCCAGCGGCTATCCCGTAAAGAAAGCCGGTTGCCAGCATCAGATTGTCAATATCCGGCACGGGCCCCATCACAAAGTCACCGTCAGCCGAATAAGGTATCGGCCCGTTGATTACAGTGCGGATGCCAACCTCGTTCAGTATCGGTGTGACAAGGGCAGCATTGGTGGCCAAAGGCTCAAACCGGTCAAGGTTCTCCGGCAAAAGCTGCCGCACGAAATCGCCGGGAATACCATTATCACCAAAGGCGCGGGTGTCATCCTCATAGCCGCCAATCACCAGTCGCCCACCTGCATCTGGCTTGTAATACACCAGCCGGTCAGGATCGCGCAGGGTTGGCAGGCCATCGGGAAAACCGGGGATCGGCTCGGTCACGATATACTGATGTTCAACCGCACAAGCCGGGATCATCAGGCCAAGTTTGGCACCAATTTCACGGCTCCACATGCCGGTGGCAAGGGTAATGGTCTCGGCCTCATAGGTGCCTTCACTGGTCAGAACCTCGGTTATCCGGCCCTTCACAAGTGTAAAATCAAGCACTTTGATGCCCTGTTTCAACTGCGCCCCATGTTGACGCGCGCCTGCCGCTATTGACTGGCACAGGCCAGCCGGGTCCACATGGCCGTCGCTGGGAATATACGCCGCACCTTTCAGGCCAGCGGTGTCGATATAAGGGAACAACGCCTGTGCCTCATCTGGTGACACGATATTCATTTCCAAACCAAAACTACGCGCCATCGTCGCCAATCGGCGGTTTTCCAGCATCCGGTCGTCGGACGCTGCCAACCGCAACGATCCGGTTTTCTTCCAGTCGCACGACAGGCCTGTTTCTGCCTCAAGACCATCATACATCTCAACCGACCGTTTGAGCATCCGTGTGGTATTGCGGGATGATCGCAACTGCCCGACAAGCCCGGCAGCATGCCATGTGGCCCCTTCGGTCAGGGCGGCTTTTTCAAGCAATACCACGTCTTTTTCGCCGCGCTTGGCAAGATGGTAGGCGATAGAACAGCCGATGATCCCGCCGCCAATGATCAGATGTTTAGCTGAATGATCGGCCATGCCGGTCCCTTTTCTTTTATCGTATCTGAGCCACGCTCACGCCAAAACCAGTGCGATTTCGTTTGCTTTCAACATGTCGGTAATTGCGGCAGGCGGGGCTTTTTCGGTGATCAGAATATCGAACATGGACTGGCCGCTGGCCGAAATCGGCGCGCGATGCCCGAACTTGCTGCTATCTGCCAGAATGATCCTGGTTTGCGCGATGTCTGCGGCCTGTCTTGCCAGATCGGCCTCTTGAATGTCGTGCAATGTGATACCGGTCTCGCCGTTTACCGCCCCCACGGAAAACACCGCATATTGCACATTGAAACGTTGGATAAAGGTCAACGCATCGCTGCCAAAGGCACCGCCGTCATGCTGGCGCAACTCACCACCCGCGAAAAATACGCGATTGTTGTTGCGCGCCGCCAGCGCGGTTGCGACCGCCAGGGAATTGGTCACCACATAAAGCTCTTGGTGATTTTGCAACGCTTGTGCCGCATATGCCGTCGTCGACCCGATATCGAGAAACAGAGAATCACCGTCTTTGATCATTTCTGCGAATTTCACCGCGATTTGCCGTTTGGCGGCAGCGTTGCGGTCCATGCGCGCCTGAAACGGCATTTCGATCAGGGACATGTCCTCGTTCAACATCACCCCGCCGTGGGTTTTGCGCACCTGAGAACTTGCCTGCAAGGATTTGATATTGCGCCGAATTGTTTCATCCGAAACCCCAAGGCGTGCGGCCAGATACCCGATCCGGCAGGAGCCGCCTGCCAGCCGCAATTCCTTCAGGATTTCAATTTCGCGCTGGTTTGAATGTAAGGGTACGGGTTGCATATCAGGTTTTGGTATTTTCCCAGTTTCTGCCTTTCATTACGATGAATACACGAAAAAGCCAACAAAAACCACAAAAACCCTCACTTCAAGTCGGAAATTGTTGACCTTTGAGAGGATTTCGCACAACCTTTTCATACTGGCGGGGCTTAATCCCGCGAAATAAACGGGAGGTGCCCTATGAGGCATGGAATGAAAAGCGCCCTTATGGGTGTCGCTGTGGCGGCTTTGGCTGCGACCGGCGCGACAGCTGAAGTTGAATCCACCGATCCGATCAAACTGACCCTGCATGACTGGTCTGGCCAGCTGATCAATACCCAGATCATGGGGGCCATTCTGGAAGAGGCCGGGTATAATATCGAATATGTTCAGGCCGATTACATCGCCCAGTTCGCAGGTCTGAAAACCGGTGATCTGACACTGGCGATGGAAATCTGGGCCACCACCGGGCAAGAGGCATTGGACGAAGCCACCGGCACCGGCAAGGTCGAAAACGTGGGCGAAACCGGTCTGCAAGCGATCGAGGAATGGTGGTATCCGTCGTATATGGTCGAAAAATGCCCCGGTCTGCCCGACTGGCAGGCTTTGAAGGCCTGTTCGGCAGAATTTGCCACCGCCGAGACCGCGCCAAAGGGCCGTTATGTCGGCGGGCCAGTAACATGGGGCGGGTTTGACGACGAACGCGTCAAAGCGCTTGGCCTGGATTTTGAGGTTGTGCATGCGGGCACCGATGCTGCCCTTTTTGCCGAACTTGAAAGTGCGTATCAGCGTCAGGCACCGATCATCCTGTGGATATACGATCCGCATTGGGCACCGGCAAAATACGATGGGGCCTTTGTCGATTTCCCGCCCTATTCGGCAGAATGTTACGCCGACGCCTCGGTCGGCGTGAACCCTGATCTGGCTTATGATTGCGGCAAACCGCGCGGGCCGATCTGGAAAGCCGCCTGGTCGGGAATGGCAGAAAAGTGGCCGGGCGCACATGCGGCGGTTCAGGCCTATACCATTGGCAATGCCGAGATGAGCGCCATGGTCGCCGCAGTTGATCTGGACGGAGAGTCGATCGAAGATGTGGTTGACGCCTGGATGGATGCCAACGAAAGCCGCTGGACCGGCTGGATCGGGCAATAATCTGAAACTTTCGGGGGCGGCTTTGACTGCCCCCGAAATCCCTGCAAAATACAGGCCACCCTATGGCATCATCCGAAAAACTCGTCGCGAAGGCCCTGTGGAAAATCTATGGGGCCAATGTCGGCACGATCACCAAACGGTCTGACAAGCCCAGCAAGGCGGACTTGGCCGACCACGGGTTGATTGGTGCGGTTCAGGATGTCGACCTTACGATCAACGAAGGCGAAATA
Source organism: Paracoccaceae bacterium (assembly GCA_030625695.1). Classification (GTDB taxonomy): domain Bacteria; phylum Pseudomonadota; class Alphaproteobacteria; order Rhodobacterales; family Rhodobacteraceae; genus NVQY01. Next base: position 10,914 of record DAOUQK010000089.1, read on the forward strand.
TTCGTGATCATGGGGCTGTCCGGGTCGGGCAAGTCCACGCTGGTACGCCTGCTTTCCGGGTTGATTGAACCGACGATGGGTGAACTTTTCCTGGACGGGCAGGACATGTTGAAGATGTCCAACCGCGAATTAATCGAGATACGCCGCCACAAGATGGGCATGGTGTTTCAGCATTTTGCCCTTCTGCCGCATTTGAACGTACTGCAAAACGTCGCTTTCCCGCTGACCATTCAAGGGCAAGGCAAGGCCGAAGCC
>DAOUQK010000084.1 GCA_030625695.1 Paracoccaceae bacterium
CAGAATCGTTCTGGATCTGGAACGTTTTGGGAGGAACCTATGAGAACTAAATTATTGTCCGCAGTCGCGGCGCTTGCACTTGTCGCAGGTGGAACTTTAGCCAATGCTGAAGAATTACGCCTGTCTCACCAGTGGTCAAACAAAGATGCCCGTCACAAAGTCGCGCAAATGGTTGCAGATGATGTGGCCGCAGCCAATGTGGACCTGGAAATCAAGATTTTCGGTTCAAAATCACTTTTCAAGCCACGTGAGCAGTATAAACCGCTAAGTCGCGGCCAGCTTGATATGACCATGTTCCCGCTTAGTTATGCCGGCGGCCAACAGCCTGCGTTTAACTTGACGCTGATGCCTGGTCTGGTGAAAAACCACGATCATGCGGCACGTCTAAGCAGCTCGCCGTTTATGGATGCGATCGAAGCAAAGATGGCCGAAGATGATGTTATGGTTCTGGTCCACGGCTACCTTGCAGGCGGCTTTGTCGGCAAAGATAAATGCATCACGAAACCGGAAGATGTAAAAGGTCTGCAAACCCGCGCGGCAGGTAAAGCGTTTGAACAAATGCTGGCCGGTGCCGGTGCATCCATTGCATCAATGGCTTCATCCGAGATTTACACCGCGATGCAAACCGGTGTTCTGAATGCGGCTAACACGTCTTCATCATCTTTTGTGTCTTACCGTATTTATGAGCAGGTAAAATGTTACACCCCTGCCGGTGATGTAGCTCTTTGGTTTATGTATCAGCCTTTGTTGATGAATAAGTCAAAGTTTGACAGTCTGAGCGAAGCGCAACAAGCGGCATTGGAAGCAGCTGCGGCCAAGGCGCAGGCATTCTATCTGGCAGAAGCCAAGAAGCAGGATGCGGCATCTGTCGGGGTCTTTGAAGCGGCAGGCGTAGAAATTGCCACCATGACGCCCGCAGATTTTGAAGCATGGCGTGCCATTGCCAAGGAAACTTCATACAAAAAATTTGTTTCGGATGTTTCCGACGGGCAAAAACTACTTGACCTGGCTTTAGCTGTCGAGTGACTTTAACAGGGCGGCGGACACTGGTCTTGCCGCCCTGAATATCCAAAAAGGAATAACTTTATTATGGCAAGACCAAGCTCTGCCGTAACTGCCAAGGTGGGGGATAACAACTTCCTGAAAGCGGTCGCGGCTATTTCAACATTTGCAGGCTGGTGTTCCGCCGCCATGATCCTGTCAGCGGTTTTCATTACCTGCCAGATGATTTTTATGCGCTTTGTTTTGAACGCGTCAACCATTTGGCAAACCGAACTTGTGGTTTATCTTATGGTCACAGCGACGTTGATCGGCCTGCCGTATGTCCAGCACATGCGCGGCCATGTGAATGTGGATCTGATCCCGATAATGCTGCCCAGACGGTTGCGGTTTTACCTATCTATTGTGACGCTTGGCCTATCTATAGGGATTGTGGCACTCATGCTTTATTACGGGTTTGATTATTGGCATATTGCCTGGTCGAAAGGCTGGACGTCCGACACCATTTGGGCGGTTCGTTTGTGGATACCCTATATGGCACTGCCGGTTGGTTTCGCCCTTTTCTTGCTACAGCTTATTGCTGATCTGGTTGCTGTTGTTCTGAAAATAGACACGCCTTTCGGTCTGGAGGCAAATTAATGGATCCTCTTATTCTTGGCCCGTTGGTCGCGTTTACCACAATCGTGGTGCTTTTTTCGGGCGTTTCCGTTGCAATCGGATTGCTGATCGTTTCCGCAGGCTTCCTGATCGCTTTCGACGGTGTGCGTTCGCTGGAACTGATGCCGGAAATCCTGTTTGGCAAGCTTGACAGTTTTGCACTGTTATCCATTCCGATGTTTATCATCATGGGGTCCTCTATTGCATCGACCCGCGCTGGGGCCGATCTGTATGAGGCATTGGAACGTTGGCTGACCCGCATTCCGGGTGGGCTGGTTATTTCCAATCTGGGTGCTTGTGCGCTGTTTGCGGCAATGTCGGGGTCAAGCCCCGCAACCTGTGCGGCAATCGGTAAAATGGGCATCCCTGAAATGCGCAAACGCGGCTATCCCGATGGCGTTGCGGCAGGGTCGATTGCCGCAGGCGGCACGCTTGGCATTCTGATCCCGCCGTCGGTTACGATGATCGTTTACGGTATCGCGACAGAGACATCGATTGGTCGCTTGTTCCTTGCAGGGGTTATTCCCGGACTTTTGTTGGTTGTTTTGTTCATGGCGTGGTCGCTTTATTCCACCTGGAAATCCGGTGATGCCAGCCTGTTGGCAGCGCGCAGCTATAGCTGGCGTGAAAAGTTTGAAATTCTACCGCGTGTGGTGCCGTTCCTTTTGATTATACTGGGTGTGCTTTATGCCATGTATGGTGGTATTGCGACACCTTCTGAAACCGCGGCGGTTGGCGCATTGTTATGCCTGTTGATTGCCATGATTATCTATAAATTATGGCACCCGCGCTTGTTGTGGCAAGTATTGCGCGACAGTACCAAAGAAAGCGTGATGATCTTGTTTATCATCGCTGCCGCAGGGGTATTTTCCTATATGCTTTCAAGCCTTTATATAACGCAATCAATTGCGGAATGGATTGGAACCATGGATGTAAATCCCTGGGCTTTGATGCTTGTGGTCAATATATTCCTGCTGATTGCAGGCTTCTTTTTGCCCCCCGTGGCGGTGATCTTGATGGCCGCACCTATTTTGTTACCTGTCATCACCACGGCTGGTTTTGATCCGATCTGGTTTGCCGTGGTTCTGACCATCAACATGGAGATCGGCCTGATTTCCCCCCCTGTCGGTCTGAACCTTTATGTGATCAACGGCATCGCGCCGGATATTTCGCTGAAAACCATCCTTTACGGATCACTCCCCTATGTGGGGTGCATGGTGCTGGCGATTATCCTGCTGTGCCTGTTTCCGGGGCTGGCCACCTGGCTGCCGGATGCGGTCATGGGCGCAAGCAGGTGAGCTTTCTTGCCGACCTTCTGTCCACGGTATTTGAACGACGATACCGCGCGGCCCCCGAACCGGACCGCTCGGGCCGGTCCCTTACGGAACTGTCCCGCGATTTGCTTGGCAGTTCCGGCGAAGTGTCGGGCATGGTGCTGGCCCGTCACATTCTGGATCGCTTTGCGGCAAGTGACGATGATGAAAAGCGGGCCTTTTTCAACTTTCTGGCCAGCGACCTGTGCATCAACCCGCAAGCGGTGCGCGATGCCCTGACCGCGTATGAGATTACCCCGGGCAAACCCACCTACCGCGCCTTCATGGGGGCCGCGGAACCAAAGCGTCAGGAACTGGCGCGCCGTCTGAATCAGGTGCCAGGGGCCACCGGGCAACTGGTGGAAATGCGCGGTGATCTGTTGCGGCTGGCGCAAAATGATCCGGCACTGGCGGCCCTAGATCTGGATTTCCGGCACTTGTTTTCATCCTGGTTCAACCGTGGCTTTCTGGTGCTGCGCCCAATCAGCTGGGCAAGCCCGGCGGATATTCTGGAAAAGATCATCGCCTACGAGGCGGTACATGCCATTGACAGCTGGGATGACCTGCGCCGGCGCCTGCAACCCGACGACCGGCGCTGTTTCGGGTTCTTTCACCCGGCCATGCCGAATGAACCGCTGATCTTTGTCGAAGTGGCCCTGACCAAGGGCGTACCGGAATCGGTGCAGGCCCTGCTGGCCGATGAACGCGACACCATTGCCGCCCAAGGGGCCGACACGGCGGTGTTTTATTCCATCTCGAACTGTCAGGCGGGGCTTGCCGGGATTTCGTTTGGCAATTCGCTGATCAAACAGGTGGTTGCCGACCTGTCGCGCGAATTGCCCGAACTTGAGACCTTTGTCACCCTGTCACCAATCCCCGGCCTTAGCCGCTGGCTGGCGAAATCCAACACGCCAATCGCCGACACCCCCGAACGTCAGCGTCAGCAGGCGGCGCAGTACCTGCTGAACGCCAAACGCCCCGATGGCAGCCCCTATGACCCGGTTGCCCGGTTCCATCTGGGCAATGGCGCGCTGATCCATGCGGTACACGCCAACGCCGATGTGTCGGCCAATGGCATCGCCCAATCCGGCGGTGTAATGGTCAATTACCTTTACGACCTGTCACTGATATCACCGAACCACGAACGCTTTGCCGCAGCACAAGAAGTTGCCGCATCACCCGAAGTGACCACCCTGGGCGCGGCCGCCACGCCCCGGAACGCATAAGGACCACCACCATGGCCAACCCCCTTTATGATACGTTGTTTGGTTGTCACGCCGGGCGCGACACGCCGTTTTTGCATCTGGCTGACGGAACCACGATAAGCCATGATGATTTTCTGCGCACCACCGCACAGTTTGCCGGGGCCTTGCGCCACCTTGGGCTGGCCCCCGGTGACCGGCTGGCTGTGCAGATCGCGAAATCGCCACAGTCGCTGGCGATCTATGCGGCCTGCGTGCAGTCGGGCATCATCTTTCTGCCGCTGAACACCGCCTATACCGCGAATGAGCTTGCCTATTTCATCGACAACAGCGGCGCCCGCCTGCTGGTGTGCGACAGCGCCAGCCAAACCGCCCTGTCACCTGTTGCGCAGGCCACGAAAACAATACTGGTAACACTTGATAGCGATGGCAGCGGCAGCCTGCGGGACCTGGCCGACAACATGCCCGACAGCTTTGACACCGTTGCGCGCACGTCAGATGATCTGGCGGCGTTCCTTTATACATCCGGCACCACGGGGCGTTCCAAGGGCGCGATGCTAAGCCAGGAAAACCTGTTATCCAACGCGCGCACGCTGGTGGAATACTGGCACTTCAGCGATCGTGACGTGCTGCTGCATGCCTTGCCGATCTTTCATACCCACGGGCTGTTTGTTGCCACCAACGTGACGCTGATTGCGGGCGGATCAATGATCTTTCTGCCCAAGTTCGATCTGGATCAGATCATCACCCACCTGCCACAGGCCACGACAATGATGGGCGTGCCGACCTTTTACACCCGCCTTTTGAATGACGCGCGTTTCAGCCGCGAATTGACGCAACATATGCGGCTGTTCATATCCGGCAGCGCGCCCTTGCTGGCCGAAACCCACACCACATTCCACGACCGCACCGGGCATCATATCCTTGAACGATACGGCATGACCGAAACCAACATGAACACCTCGAACCCTTATGACGGCGCGCGGCGTGCGGGGACGGTCGGGTTTCCATTGCCGGGGGTCGAGGTAAAGATCACCGATGCAACCACCGGCGACAGCCTAAGCGACGGCACCATCGGCCAGATCGAAGTGCGCGGGGCGAACGTGTTCAAAGGCTATTGGCAGATGCCCGAGAAGACCCGCGAAGAACTGCGCGAAGACGGGTTTTTCATCACCGGCGATCTGGGGTTGGTCGACGAACATGGCTATCTGCAAATCGTCGGGCGCAACAAGGATCTGATCATCGCGGGGGGCTACAACATTTACCCCAAAGAGATCGAATTGCTGCTGGATGACCAACCCGGCGTGCTGGAAAGCGCGGTGGTCGGCACGCCGCACCCGGATTTCGGCGAATCCGTTATCGGGTTTCTGGTCGCGGCCCCGGATGCCACGCCGGACCTTGATGCCATTGCCCGGGCGGTCGCGGCATCGCTGGCGCGGTTCAAACATCCTCGCGAACTGATCATATTGGCGGAACTTCCCAGAAACACGATGGGCAAGGTCCAGAAAAATATCCTGCGCGACATGCTGGCTGGCGATAAGTGACTGACCGCAAAGAATGGTTCTTTCTTTGTTAAATACTTGATAGAACCCCCAAAAGATCATCAGGGAGATAAAAATGATCAATATCGTGAAACCACTTGTCACCGCCATTGCACTTACCGGGCTGGCCGCCACTTCGGCCATTGCCGAAACGCGGGTCACCTATAAATCGGCCAAGACAACGTCGTCCTATTACCAGATGGCGGTTCAGATCGCCGAGGCCATGAAGGCCGGATCGAACGGCGATATCATCGTCACCGTCGAAGAAAGCCAGGGCTCGGTTCAGAACGTGATGGAGGTCAAGGCACGCGGCGGCGACTATGTGTTCACCACGCCCCCGGTTCTGGTCAGGCTGGCCAAGGGCGGCAAGGCGATGTTCAAGGACAAGGGTGATCCGGCCTTCGCCGAGATCCGCGCATTGTTCCCGATCCCATCGCTGACCATGCATTTCGTGATGTCCACAGCATCCGGCGTCACCGATTTCGCCGGTCTCGAAGGCAAGACCATCCTGCTGGGCAAGGGATCGTTCGGCGCGCGTGAAGGGGAAAAGTACCTCAAGCTGTTCGGCCTGGAAGGCAAGGTCGCCATTGCCGATGTCGAACTGTCCGGCGCGGTGCCGGCCCTGAAGAACGGCCAGATTGACGGGTTCGTCACCGCCGGGTCATGGCCTGCCCCCAACGTGATCGAAGCGGCAGCCTCTACCGGCGTTTCCGTTCTGTCCCTGTCGGACGAACAGATCAAGACAAGCAAACGCGCGCGTCTGGTAATTCCGGCGGGAACCTACGCCGGTCAGGACGCCGACATTGTCACCACATCCCTGCCGGTTGTGGCCTATACCACGACCAAGATGGACGATGCCACGGCCTATGCACTGACCAAGACCTATTGGGAAGGCAAGGCCGGCATGGGCGCGGCTGCCGCATGGTGGAATGGCGTTGATCGCGACCTGATGGCCAACATCAAAGGCCAGATCCACCCCGGTGCGGTAAAATATTACACCGAGGCCGGGTTCACCCTGAGCGACGCACAAAAATAAGCTGAATAATCCTTCAGCGTGATCTGGCCGGGCAGGAAATTGCCCGGCCTGTTTTTTTTCGACCCGTTTTCAGGGGCACCGATTCACCATGATGATCGCAAAACAACCGGCAACATCGTTGCGTTTGCTCTGGCTGGTCCTGGCCGGGTTGATGGTGGCGTTTCATCTGGGGTTGATCTTTTGGGGGCTGGTGCCCAATCTGGTCAGTCGCCCGCTGCATCTGGCGTTTGTCCTGCCTTGGGTGTTTGTATTTGGGGCCAAATCGAGGGTTGAACTGGTATCGGGGCTGATGCTGTCGGTGCTGGGGGTCTCGGCTTCGGTGTGGATTGCGTTCAACTACGATATTCTGGGCGACCAATACGGGTTCCTTGAGGGGAATTTTCAGGTCGGTGTCGCCATTGTCCTGCTGGTTTGCGTGATCGAGGCCGCGCGCCGCTCAATCGGCTGGCCCTTGCCGTTGGTGGCGGTCACAGCGCTGGCCTATGCGCTGTTCGGGTCGGCCATCCCCGGAGAGTTCGGCCATTCCGGCACACCCTTGCGCAGTTTTCTGGGAACGATGACCATCGCCGAGGGCGGTATCTGGGGCAGCCTGACGGCGGTGTCGGTCGGGGTGGTTTCGATCTTTGTGATATTTGGCGCGGTGCTGAACGCGGGCGAGGCGGGGCAGGGGTTCATGAACGTGGCGGCCGCCGCCGCAGGGCGGTTAAAGGGTGGCGCGGCCAAGGTGTCGGTGATTTCCTCGGCGCTTTTCGGGTCGATATCAGGGTCGGCCTCGGCCAACGTGGCATCGACCGGGGCGATCACCCTGCCGGCCATGACCAAGTTGGGCTACCCCAAACGTCTGGCGGCGGCGGTCGAGGCGGTGGCCTCATCTGGTGGGCAGATAATGCCGCCGCTGATGGGGGCCGGGGCGTTCGTGATGGTCGAGCTGACGGGCGTGCCCTATACCGGCATCATGGCAGCGGCGATATTGCCCGCCGTGTTGTATTTCTTTGCCGTCTGGGTGGGCATCAACGCCTACGCCCGCCGATATGACCTGCGCGGGGTCGACCAGGACGAACAGCCCTCGGCGCGCGATGTCCTGATCACATCCGCCTTTTTCCTCGTGCCTTTTTCCGTGCTGTTGTGGGGGATGTTCGGGGCTGGCTTTACCCCGCAGTATGCCGCCTGCATGGCCATTCTGGCCGGGGCGGTTTTGTTGCTGTTCAACCGTGAGGGGCGATTTGACCGGAAGCAGATCGGCGAGCGGATGACAGGTGCCCTGTTGAACGCGGCGCGCCAGATCGCGATGATAGCCTCGATCATATTCTGTGCCTCGATCATCATTGGTGTGTTGTCGATTACCGGACTGGGCGTGAAAATCACCTCGTTGATCCTGTCCGGCTCTGGCGGGTTGTTATGGCCATCCCTGTTGCTGACAGCGCTGGCCTGTCTGGTTCTGGGGATGGAGGTGCCGACCACGGCGGCCTATGTCATCTGCGTATCGGTGGCTGGCCCGGCCCTGATCCAGCAGGGGCTTGAGCCGTTGCAGGCGCATTTGTTCGTGTTCTGGTTCGCATTACTGTCCACCATCACCCCACCGGTGTGTGGTGCCGTGTTCATCGCCGCGGGCATGATTGGCGAGAACTGGATAAAGGTTGCATTGAGCGCAATGGCGCTGGGTGTGGGGCTGTACGTCATCCCGTTGGGGATGATCGCAAACCCGGATATCCTGCGGCTTGCCCAGGCACCTGTTTCGGCGCTGATTGCCTTTCTTAGAATGGCCTTTGGCCTTGGTGTATTGAGCTATGGGCTGATTGCCCTTGAAACACCGGTGGCGAAACTGCTGGTAGGCCTGTCCGGCCTGGCAATCGTCATGTCGGGAACCCTGGTGTAAGAAAAATGGTTGCAGCAGGTACCGGGCCTGTGCGGACCCCGGGTTGAAATGACAATATGCGCGGTCCTTCGCCGGACGGCGGCGGGATTTGGCAAAGATCGGGCGACAAATGCACCACGACGCCAAGTCAGGCTTGCAAGACCCGGGTGCCCTGCGCCAGACTGTTTGTCATTCGAGGGAGGAAATCAAAATGAAACAACTTTTTCTAAGTGCGGTCTTGGGGCTGGGGTTTGCGGGCATTGCCGCGGCTGATCCGGTGGACGGAACATGGAAGACGGCACCGGGCGATACCGGCGGCTATCTGCATGTGGCCATTGCTCCTTGCGGCAGCAATATCTGCGGTACGATAAAGGCAGCCTATGACAAGAGCGGCGTGCTGGATTCCGGCTATGAACACCTGGGCAAGAAGATGATTTGGGATATGGGGTCTGATGGCGACGGTTATTACAGTGGCGGCAAGATCTGGGCCCCGGATTCGGACAAGACCTACAAGTCCAAAATGGCCTTGAACGGTTCCAAGTTGGAGGTCAAGGGATGCGTGGCCGGCGGGTTGATCTGTCGGGGTCAGGACTGGACGCGGATAAACTAGGGGATTGAACCCAATTCGCTATCGGCTTGGATTCGGGCGTTTCCTCTTATTCACATCAGAAAACGGAGGATTTCATAGCGCGCTTTGATTTACCCGACGAGGAATGGACCGCTTAGACTCAATTTTCAAGTGCAACACCCACAGCCCGGAAAGCATAAGATGTTGCGATGGACAGACGATACAAGCACGTCAATAGCGAGGAACGTGGCGTGATCTTTGCCGAGCACCGACGAGGGGCCAGCCTGCGGGAGATCGGATCGCTTCACCTCCGGGAATATCGCCGAATTCAGACCGTGGTGGACCTGATTGGGTCTCGACTCCAAGGTAATCGCCTGACGGGCAATGCGTGCAACGCGGATCAAACGAAAACACCAATGAATTGCTGCGCCAGTTCATGCCAAAGGGCACCGACCTCTCGGGCGTTAGTCAGCCCTGGCTCAATGACATTGCATGGCTCCTGAAAGGCAGGCCCAGGAAAACACTCGGTTGGCAAACACCCGCTGAAGCCATGGCTGCAGAAACAGCAGCCTTAAAATCAAACGTTGCATTTGAAACTTGAATCCAAGGTCTGGTTATTCGGAAAGCAACTTCAGCAAAGAATCATCCATGATCATTTGGCGGATCGTCGTATGCCCTGACAAGTCATCGTAGATATGCGGCACCACCACGTCGGTCCTGTCAGCTAGGTTTCTCATTTGCCGCATATCGAAATCATGCTGCCCGGCCAGGAAGAAATCCACCCGCTCGATATCCGACCGCGCGACCTCTGCCGCCAGGTCGGGATATTCGATCAGCCCCTCGTCCGCCATTTCCTTTGTCTGTATGTACCATTGCCGGTCGCCCTCTTCATAGCCGATATCCAGCGAGGTAGGTCCCGAGGAGGCAATCACATGTTTTATCCCAAGATCGCAACTCAGAAGCAACGCCCCGAATACCCCCACGGAACCGCCTACTGCCACGACCTCTGGGGTGTTCAGATCCGCCAATATCTGGCGCAAGGCAGCGACGGTTTCCTGACGGTTGCCAAGCGATTTCACACCGGCCAGATAAAAGCGGTGGTTGCGATCCCGCAGAATCACCAGATTGGCGTTGATCTTTTGGGCAATAGCGCGGTCGAACATGGTACAGCTCATTCCGGAAATCGTTCCGGCCAATCCCGCACAAGCCAGAATCGTTTTTGTTGCGTTGGCGGGCTTTATTGCACAAATCGGTTGAGGGGATTCATGTCGTGAATCCAGCGTGGTAGCTGGCTGTCATGAGCAGCTGGACACCAACGACTTACAAGACCAAGAACTGGTCGCACTATAACCTTTCCCTGAAGCGACGAGGCTCGCTTTCGATCTGATTTGACGCAGGAATGGCCTGGAAAGCCACACCTTCTGGCAAGCGGGGACGACAGCAAACCTATAGCGATGCGGCCATACAAGCATGCCTGACCATCAAAGTGCTGTTCGGTTTGCCTTTGAGGCAGACGACCGGGTTTGTCGAAAGCCTGCTGGAACTGGTCGGGCTGGACTGGGCGGTACCAGACTTCAGTACCTTATGTCGACGATAGAAGACGTTGTCAGTTGCCATCCCCTACCGGGGTTCGGCGGGACCGTTGCACCTTCTGGTGGACAGCACCGGTATCAAGGCCGAGGGCGAAGGTGAATGGAACGCTCGCAAGAATGGCGGTGCCAAACGCCACCTGTGGCGCAAGATAGATATCGGGAATGACGAGCAAACACTGGAGATACGGGCAATTGAGGTGACGAGCAGCAGCATCGGTGACTCGCTAATGTTACCTGGCTTACTCAGTCAAATAGCACCGGGTCAGGAGATTGGCAGCGTTACGGCAGACGGAGCATACGACACCCGCAAATGCCACGATGCGATTGCAGCCCGGAATGCCCATGCAGTGATCCCACCGCGCAAGAACGCCAAGTTATGGAAGCCCCCCTTTCGTGCATGCAAGCAAGCACTGTCGGCCAGTGGACACGCCCGGGGCCAGGGCCCGAAACGAAGCGGTCCTATCCTCAAAGTATCTGGGCTGCACATTGTGGCGGCAACTGACCGAATACCACCGCCGAAGCCGCGTCGAAACAACCCTCTTGTCTTACAAATACACAGGCTCTCGTGTGATTGTGGAGCCACTGCCCGGCACGTCATTTATGCCGGGCAGTGGCGGGGGTTGGATCGTGTAGGGTTTGGTCAGCAAGGACCGTTTTTGAGTGTG
>DAOUQK010000361.1 GCA_030625695.1 Paracoccaceae bacterium
ATTCCCCCCGCCCATCACATTCCCCCTTCACATTTCCGGCCAGACGGCCTATATCGCGCGGGCTCAGGTTGCTGCGTTTGCGTGGCGGCCTGTGTGATTCGTCCAAGACGGCCGGTGGCGGTTGCCATAATTCCGACCTGAGACGGGAATGGAACAATGAATTCCCAGGGTTGATCCCGGGGGGCGAGATTGCGAAGGACCCGTAAGGACCCGATTGTCGGGCACTTGTCCCGGCAAAATACGAGCCGGGGGGTCACACCCCCATAATTGGAGTGAAACTGTGGATAGAGCACAAAAAGAGAGAACGGTCGAAGAACTCGGCCAGATCTTTGCAAGCTCTGGCGTTGTTGTGGTTGCACAATACGCAGGTCTTACAGTTGCTGAAATGCAGGAACTACGCGCTAACATGCGTGAAGCGGGTGGTTCTGTACGCGTTGCCAAAAACAGGCTTGCCAAAATCGCCCTTGAGGGAACCCCGAACGAGTCAATCGGAAATCTTCTCAACGGTATGACTGTACTTGCTTATTCCGAAGACCCAGTGGCCGCGGCCAAGGTCGTGGATGCATATGCCAAAGGTAACGAAAAACTCGTGATCCTTGGCGGTGCAATGGGCGGTACAGCACTTGACGTCGACGGTGTGAAAGCTGTCGCCAAAATGCCTTCGCGTGATGAGCTTATTGCTTCTATCGCTGGCTGTATTGGCGCACCTGCTTCCAACATTGCCGGGGCCATTGGCGCACCTGCTTCTAACATCGCAAGCATTTTGTCCACGATTGAGGACAAAGCTGCTGCTTAGCAACTAATGGATTTGCGTGGGTTAAGACACCTCACGTTGGAACACATCGAAAAACGGAAAGTACAGTAAAATGGCTGATCTGAAAAAAATGGCTGAAGAGATCGTGGGTCTGACCCTTCTCGAAGCACAAGAACTAAAGACTATTCTGAAAGACGAGTATGGCATTGAGCCTGCAGCCGGTGGCGCAGTCGTGATGGCAGCTGCTGACGGTGGCGGCGCGGCTGAAGAGGAAAAGACTGAATTTGACGTCGTCCTCAAGAACGCAGGCGCTTCCAAGATCGCAGTGATCAAAGAAGTACGCACTATGACTGGTCTTGGCCTGAAAGAAGCCAAAGATCTGGTTGAAGCTGGCGGAAAAATCAAAGAAGGCGTCTCCAAAGAAGAGGCCGAAGACGTTAAGGGCAAGCTGGAAGCAGCTGGCGCTGAAGTCGAAGTAGCCTAAGGGCTGCGGGGCCAAATGGCCCGCTAAAATATTAGGCTGGGCGCGAATACCGTGCCCAGCCGAACCTGTCTTTACGAGGGGCTTTTCAAACAGCCCCTTCTGAAGAGAGGTTCCGGATCGGGTGCATGTCGGTGGGACGGCTTGCAAGAATTGACCGGAATCACTTGTTTCAAGGGTGCATCACCGCGGCCCCGGCGGTTTGGTGCACTTGCGAAAATGAAAGGTAATAACGAGCATGGCATCGTCCTTCCTCGGCCAGAAGCGGCTTCGTAAATACTACGGTAAAATTCGTGAAATTCTGGAAATGCCGAACCTTATCGAGGTTCAGAAATCTTCCTATAAGCTATTCCTTAATTCTGGCGATCAGCCGGATCCGCTGGATGGTGAAGGTATCAAAGGTGTCTTCCAGTCGGTATTCCCGATTAAAGATTTCAATGAAACAGCTGTGCTGGAATTTGGCAAATACACGCTGGAAAAACCAAAGTACGACGTAGAAGAATGCATGCAGCGCGACATGACATATGGTGCGCCGTTGCGGGTAACTCTGTGACTGATCGTGTTTGATATTGACGAAGACACCGGCGCAAAGTCGGTTAAAGACATCAAAGAACAAGACGTGTTCATGGGCGATATGCCCCTGATGACACCGAATGGCACATTTGTTGTCAACGGTACTGAGCGTGTGATCGTTTCCCAGATGCACCGCTCGCCAGGCGTGTTCTTTGACCATGATAAGGGCAAGTCCCATTCATCGGGTAAATTGTTGTTCACCTGCCGGATTATTCCTTACCGTGGTTCGTGGCTTGATTTCGAATTTGACGCCAAAGACATCGTTTTTGCGCGCATCGACCGCCGCCGCAAACTGCCTGTCACCACATTGCTTTATGCGCTGGGGCTGGATCAGGAAGGTATCATGGATGCCTACTATGATACGGTTCAGTTTAAGCTGAAGAAAAACAAAGGTTGGGTCACCAAATTTTTCCCCGAGCGTATTCGCGGTACCCGCCCCGAATTCGATCTGGTGGATGCCAAGACCGGCAAAGTTATCGCCGAGGCCGGCAAAAAAGTAACGCCGCGCGCCGCCAAAAAGTTGATCGATGACGGTAAAACTACAGACTTGTTGCTGCCGTTCGACGAAATCGTAGGGCGCTATGTTGCCAAAGACATCATCAATGAAGACACCGGCGCGATCTATGTCGAAGCCGGCGATGAGCTGACTCAGGAATTTGACAAGGCCGGTGAACTTACCGGTGGTTCCCTAAAGGAACTGATGGACGCCGGGATCACTGATATTCCCGTTCTGGACATCGACCACCTGAATGTTGGCCCTTACATGCGCAACACCATGGCCGCCGACAAGAACATGAACCGTGCAACGGCGCTGATGGACATTTACCGGGTCATGCGCCCGGGTGAACCGCCAACCGTTGATGCAGCAGGCGCACTGTTTGACACGCTGTTCTTTGACGGCGAGCGTTACGACCTGTCCGCTGTGGGCCGGGTGAAAATGAACATGCGTCTGTCGCTTGACGCTGAAGACACCCAGCGCACCCTGCGCAAAGAAGATATCGTAGCTTGCATCAAAGCGCTGGTTGACCTGCGCGACGGCAAAGGCAAAGTCGACGACATTGATCACCTTGGAAACCGCCGGGTTCGCTCGGTTGGTGAATTGATGGAAAACCAGTACCGCGTTGGCCTGCTCCGGATGGAGCGCGCGATCAAGGAACGTATGTCATCTGTCGAAATCGACACCGTGATGCCACAGGATCTGATTAACGCCAAACCTGCTGCCGCTGCCGTGCGCGAATTCTTTGGCTCCAGCCAATTGTCGCAGTTTATGGACCAAACCAACCCTTTGTCGGAAGTGACGCACAAGCGCCGTCTGTCCGCCCTTGGGCCCGGTGGTCTGACACGTGAACGCGCTGGTTTTGAAGTACGTGACGTACACCCGACCCACTATGGCCGGATGTGCCCGATTGAAACGCCGGAAGGGCCAAATATTGGTCTGATCAACAGCCTTGCAACGTTTGCACGGGTGAACAAATACGGCTTTATCGAAACCCCA
>DAOUQK010000271.1 GCA_030625695.1 Paracoccaceae bacterium
ATGATCGCATCAATCGACACCTCGCGGGCCACTTCGGCAATGTCTGCCAACTCATCAAGCCCAAGATCCGGCGCGATTTTCAGGAACACCGGAACCGGTCGTTCCAGCCCGTCGCGCACCGCAATCACCCCTTGCAACAGCGCCCGCAGGGCGGCTTTGCCTTGCAAATCGCGCAAGCGTTCCGTGTTGGGGGACGACACATTGACCGTGGCAAAATCCAGATGCGCACCGCAATGCGCCAAAACCCGGGCAAAATCACCGGCCCGGTCTTCGCTGTCCTTGTTTGCGCCCAGATTAAGCCCGATCACAGCGCCCTTGGGCCGCGTCGCCAGACGCGCGCCAATCATCTCCATCCCGTCATTGTTGAACCCAAACCGGTTGATCGCCGCGCGATCCTCGGTCAAACGGAACAGACGCGGGCGTGGATTGCCGGGTTGCGGGCGCGGTGTCGCCGCACCCACCTCGATAAACCCGAACCCTGCGCGCGACAAAGGCGCAAGGGCGGTCGCATTCTTGTCAAAACCAGCCGCCAGACCAATCGGATTGGGCAGGTTTATCCCTGCCAATGTGGTGCGCAACCGCGGCGATGTGACCGGACCCGGGACGGGCACCAGCCCCAGCTGCAACGCCTTGATCGCCAGACCATGCGCCGTTTCAGGGTCCATCCGACGCAGGGCGATCAGACCGGCCTGTTCGATCAGTCGCATGTCATGTCGTCTGGAAACTGGTGTACGCCATCGATTAATGGCAAGGGTTTGCACCAAAGAACTTCTTCCAGCCGTAACGCCCGGTAAAGATGCGGGAATTTGGCCCCACCGCGTGAAACCTCCCATTTCAGGGCCGCCCCAAGCGCCTCACCGTCCAGTGCCAGCAGAACCAACCCTTGTTGTCCGGCAAAATGTTTGGCCGCAGTTTCGCCCGCCTGTTCAGCGGTTGAAAAATGCACAAACCCATCTGCCAGATCAATCGGTGCGCCAAGTGTTTCGCCCAGAGCCTGCAACGCAGACCATTCCGGGGCTTTGAATATTTTGTAAATCAGCATGGGGGCGTGATGCCCCGGCGTCATCGCCAAATCAAGCAAGAAAGACCTCTCAGCCCCTTTGACTCTGGCGCGAATGCCGCGCACCATCACAAATAATCAAAAAACAGGGAGTTTTACCATGATGATCCGTTTCCTTTCGTCCGTTGCCGCCATTGGCCTGACAGCCAGCGTCGCATCCGCCGACTATCAGCTGACAATCCTGCACACCAACGACTTTCATTCGCGGTTTGAACCCGTCAGCAAGTATGACAGCGGCTGTGGTTCCGAAGACAACGCCGAAGGTAAATGTTTTGGCGGCACCGCGCGTTTGGTGACTGGCATCGCCGCGGCCCGCGCGCGGTCCAACAATTCGATTCTGGTGGATGGCGGAGATCAATTCCAGGGCTCGCTGTTTTACACCTATTACAAAGGTGCTGTTGCCGCCGAAATGATGAACAAGCTGGGGTATGACGGCATGACCGTCGGCAACCACGAATTTGACGACGGGCCAGAGGTGCTGCGCGGGTTCATGGACGCTGTGAACTTCCCGGTGCTGATGTCCAACGCCGATTACAGCGGCGAAGAGCTGCTGGCTGGCAGTTTGCACAAATCCACCGTGATCGAACGGGGGGGCGAAAAGATCGGCCTGATTGGCTTGACGCCTCAGGATACCGACGAGTTGGCCAGCCCGGGGCCGAACATACAATTCTCAGCCCCGGTTGCAGCGGTTCAAGGCGAAGTTGACCGGCTGACGGCTCAGGGCGTGAACAAAATCATCGTGCTTAGCCATTCGGGCTACGGAGTGGATAAACGCGTAGCGGCTGAAACCACCGGCGTTGATGTCATCGTCGGCGGGCATTCCAATTCCTACCTGTCCAATACGTCCGACCGTGCGGTTGGCCCATATCCGACCATGGTCGGCAGTACAGCGATTGTGCAGGCTTATGCCTACGGCAAATATCTGGGCGAACTGAACGTCACTTTCGATGACGCGGGCAACATTACCCAAGCTTCGGGCGAGCCGATTGTGATGGACGGTAACGTCGCTGAAGATTCCGACACCGTGACACGCATTGGCGAATTGGCCGGACCGCTGGACGAAATTCGCACCAAGGTTGTCGCCTCTGCTGCCTCGCTGATCGAAGGCGATCGGTCGATCTGCCGGGTGCAGGAGTGTTCGATGGGCAATCTGGTGGCAGATGCGATGCTGGCCCGGGTCAAGGACCAGGGTGTGACGATATCCTTTGCCAACTCGGGCGGTATCCGCGCCAGTATCGACGAGGGCGATGTGACCATGGGCGAGGTGCTGACAGTGCTGCCGTTCCAGAACACTCTGGCGACATTTGAAATCAGCGGTCAGGGCGTCATTGACGCGCTTGAAAATGGCGTCAGTCAGGTGGAAGAGGTCAAAGGCCGCTTTCCTCAGGTCGCCGGGATCACCTATAGCTGGGACGCGTCCGTGGCCCCCAATGAGGGCCGTATCCAGTCGGTGATGGTCGCGGATGGCGACGGTTTCAGCCCGATTGATCCGGGTAAAACCTATCTGGTGGTGACCAACAACTATGTCCGCAATGGTGGCGACGGCTATAAGGTATTCAGCGGTGACGACAAAAATGCCTATGACTACGGCCCGGATGTCGCGGATGTGCTGGCCGAGTATCTGGCCGCAAACGCGCCATATACACCGTATCTTGATGGGCGCATTGGTCAGAAGTAATTTTAACTTACTTCAGGCCAGTAATTCGGGTCCAAGGCTTCTATGAATGGTGCCAGCATGTCCTCATGCTGGCGCCATTTTCCGACTGACCGGTTGTGGACCGGTTGGCGCAGCTGAGTGGCGCTTGAGGTCAGGATCTGATCAGCGTTCAGATCGGGTCGCGCCATGCCTGGGGTCCAGTCCAGCCCGCAGAAATCGGCAATCAACCGGCTGGTGGCGTCCACGTCTTCGACCATGTGTTCATACGGTACATCAAGAATTGCATCCGGCATCACCGTGCGCCAATGGGCCATGGTTTTGGCGCAAAGGTTGAACCGATGCGCCATCGCTTTCAGGTCATAAGCATAGGCCAGTGCTGCCCCGGAAAAATGCCCAACCCACATCGACAAGGCAATATCGCGCGGGTCACGTTTCAGGTTGATGAACCTTGCATGCGGCTGGGCGGTGGCAAGGAACCCAAGATAACGATGGTTTTCCGGCATTTTGTCCACGTAAGCCTGTGTTCCCGGCGGCAACGCGGGCAACAACCTTTGATCCCCGGCAACAAACGCCTCGATCGCCGCCTTGTCAAACGGCAGGTCATCTTCAATCAGCGGGTGCAGCAAAACGCCCGCAGCGATGCGCTCTCCCAGCGGGGCGACACCCGGATGTGCCCCTAAAATGGCTTCGGCCAATGTGGTCCCGGATCGTGGCAGGCCGACCACATAAATCGGAAACGGGCCGGGTGGGCGCGCCTGTCCGGGGCCTATGGTCGATTGAAACCTGGCCAGCAGGCCGTCGGTTACAACACTGTCATGATCAACATCATAAGGCAGAAGGGCGGCCATGTCCTTATTCGCACCGGTCAGAAACCGGTCTGCTTCGCTGGTACGCCCGTCCTGAGTTGCAATTGTGGCCAAAGCAAATTGCAGGCTGGCCCGCTCGGGCGACTTTTTTGGTGCGGATTTCAGGGCGTCGCGGGCGGTGGTTTCCAGACGTTCGTTTTGCCCGCCGCTTTGCAGTTTGCTTAGGGTTTCAATGACTTCGGCGTGTTTCGGGGCCAGATCCAATGCCTTGTGAAGCTGTGCAATGGCCGCATCATTGTCACCACTTTCCATCAGTTGATTTGCCAACCGGAGGCGCGCGCCCAGATGACCTGGGGCCAATTCTACCGCGCGGGTAACCGCGTCCATCGCTTCGCGATAACGGGTTTGACGGGCCAGTGGCAGGCTGATGTTGACCAGGGTTTCGACATTTGCCGGATCAAGGCGCAATGCGGCCTCAAAATCTTCAAGCGCTGTATCAATCTGACCCATCTGATTGCGTGCCAATGCGCGAATATTATAGGCCCGGACCCGTTTGGGCACCTGTTTTGGGGCTAGTTCAATCGACTTGCCAGCGGCGTGTTCGGCTTGCAAAGGCGCGCCTGACTGAAGTTCGACCTGCGCCAGAAGATACCATGCATCCGCATCCCCCGGCGTTTGTTTCACCAGATTGTTCAGCAGGGTTTGGGCCGTATCACTATCCCCCAGAGCCAAGTAAGACTGGGCCAGATTTCGACGGGCATCGCTAAACCCAGGATCAAGTTTCATTGCCTTTTTGAACCAGCCCACCGCATCGCGATGTTTGCCGGTCTGCGCCAGTGCGATACCGGCGATATTGGGTGCAAAGGGCGAACGTGGCTTTTTGCGTGCCGCAGACTTGGCGGCCCGAAAGGCGTGTTTGAACTGGCCGCCCTCAAGTGTGCGCTGGGCCTGCGCCATATCATTTTCAAATGTCATAAGGGGATGTTTACGACAATGAAGCCGGTGTTCAAGTGATAATGCGCCCGTTAGAATACCGGGTATGTGCGGACGATTTGCAATAACCCTGCCGACCGATGCAATGGCCCAACTGTTTGCCGCACGTCCGGCCAATGATTTGCCGGATGTGCCCAATTACAATGTCCGCCCGACGATGCAGGTGCATGTGGTGCGCCGCACTGATGCGGGCCGCAGCCTGGCGTCGATGCGTTGGGGCTTTCTGCCGCATTGGTACAAATCCGAAACCGCAGGACCATTGCTGATCAATGCGCGCGGAGAAACTTTGGCACAAAAGCCTGCCTTTCGCGCGGCCTGTCGAACGCGGCGCTGTCTGATTATCGCAACCGGGTTTTACGAATGGACCAAATCACCCAACGGCGCGCGATTGCCTTGGTATATCCACCGGCAGGATGGTACGCCGATTGCCTTTGCCGCCGTCTGGCAGGACTGGGGCACGGATGAAATCCGGGCAACCTGCGCCATGGTCACCATTTCGGCCAATCAAAACCTTTCCACGATCCACCACCGGATGCCGGTAATCTTAGAGCCCAAGGATTGGCCGAAATGGCTGGGTGAGGCAGGCAAAGGGGCGGCGACACTCATGCAACCGGGGGCCGAGGATATACTGGCATTCCACCGGGTTG
>DAOUQK010000120.1 GCA_030625695.1 Paracoccaceae bacterium
TTATGGCGCGCATTGCGTTACGGCGGCGGCCTTGCCTTACCTTGGGCGGACCGAAGAGGCGAAGACTGCATTGAATATGGCGCTAAAACTCAACCCCAGGCTTTCGCTGACCAATATCGCCCGCAATCCGATGTTCGTGCGCAAAAATGACGTGGCCAGATTGCTGGATGGCTTGCGAAAGGCCGGTTTGCCGGAATAATCCGCCGCGAGGGTTGCGCAGATTTGTTAGACCAGAACGCCCGGACACTGACTCATGCAGCCATCCGTAGGGTGGGGTTCCACCCCACCGCCCCGCAAAGTCAAAGGGATGATGGGTTGAAAACCCATCCTACGCAACAATGACAGGCCGGTCTTTGGGCTTAAACCGGCCCCACCATCCCGACAATCTCATATGTCTGGCGCAGGATCGGTGCGGTAATTTCACGTGCCCGGGCTGCGCCATGCGACAGAATACGGTCGATCTCGGATGGGTCGTTCATCAGCCGGGCCATTTCAGATGAAATGGGCGAAAGTTTGGACACTGCCAGTTCCGCCAGTTTTGGTTTGAAGGTGCCAAATTGCTGGCCTCCGACCTCACCCAAAACCTGATCAACCGACTGGTCCGAAAGCGACGCGTAGATGTTAACCAGATTGCGCGCCTCGGGGCGGTCCTCCAGCCCTTTGGCCTCGGACGGCAGCGCATCCGGATCGGTTTTGGCCTTGCGGATCTTTTTGGCGATAGTGTCGGCATCGTCGGTCATGTTGATCCGGCTGGCATCGGACGGATCGGACTTTGACATTTTCTTTGACCCATCGCGCAGGGACATGACCCGCGTCGCCGCCCCTTCAATCACCGGCTCGGTGATCGGAAAGAAATCGACGCCATAGTCATGGTTGAACTTGGCGGCAATGTCGCGGGTCAGTTCCAGATGTTGTTTCTGGTCCTCGCCCACCGGCACATGGGTGGCGTGGTACACCAGAATATCCGCCGCCATCAGCGCCGGATAACCAAACAATCCCAAGCTGACATTCTGGGCATTCTTACCCGCCTTATCCTTGAACTGCGTCATCCGCTGCATCCAGCCCATGCGCGCCACACAGTTGAATATCCAGCCAAGTTGCGCGTGCTCGGGCACCTGTGACTGATTGATCAGAATGGATTTTTCCGGGTCGATGCCGGCAGCGATGAAACCGGCGCACAGTTCCCGGGTGTTATGCGCCAGGGCCGCAGGGTCCTGCCAGACCGAAATGGCGTGCAGGTCAACCATGCAATAGACGGTCTCAAAATCCGGGCCTTGCATATCGACAAACCGCTTGATCGCGCCCAGGTAATTACCCAGGGTCAGCCCGCCGGACGGCTGGATACCGGAAAACACCCGTGGGGTGAAAGATGTGGTGGACATGGCTGAAACTCCCGGCTGGTATATCTGGTCTGCCTCGCTTACCCATGGGCCAAAGCCGCGTCAACCGGCGCACAGCAGTGAGAGCCATATGAGCCAGCAAGAATCCCCCCCCGCAGTCAATCCGCTGCCGCCGGTTGTGGCGGCGTTGTTCCTGTTTGTCATGGGAATCGAAGTTGTCCTGAACCTTGGCACACGCGGATTGGTTGGCGGGCCCGAAGCGGTGGGATGGCGGTTGGCGGCGGTCGAAAGCTATGCGTTTTCCGGCGATATCCTGAAATGGATGTGGCAGACCGGGCGCTGGCCGACCGAACATCTGATACGGTTCGTGACCTATCCGTTTGTGCACGTGACGTTCACCCAAGCGCTGTTTGTCGGTGTTTTCCTGTTGGCCATGGGCAAGATGGTGGCCGAAGTGATGGGCGCATTTGCGATGCTGTTGGTATTTGTCCTGTCGGGCATTTGCGGCGCCTTGGGATATGGCATTCTGACCAATGATTCCTACCCTCTGATCGGCGGCTTCCCGGCGGTCTACGGGTTGATCGGCGCGTTCACGTTTCTGTTGTGGCGGTCTTTGGCACTGGTCGGGGCCAATCAGGCGCGGGCCTTCACGCTGATTGCGTTTTTGATGGGGATACAGTTGGTGTTCGGCCTGTTGTTCGGGCTGCAAAAAGACTGGGTTGCCGATCTGGCCGGGTTTGCCTGCGGCTTTGGCCTGTCTTTCTTTGTCTCGCCCGGCGGTTGGACGCGGATCAGGGCGCGGATCAGGCGAGGCTGACAATAGGTCAGCCCCCTTGCCACAATGTTTCGCGCGCGAAACATATGGTCAAATTGTAGGTAATTTCGCAAAGGTTTGTTAAGGTATTCCTTAACGGACAAGTCGTCAAAACTCCGGGTCTTTCACCCGGAGTTTTGGCCAACTGTAGCTCAGTTTTTTATAGGGCAGGTGTTCAGGCCAAGTATGCTGTAGATCGGGCAGGAACCGACCAGCCCGGTGATCAGCGGCACAAGGCCAACCCAACCCCATGGTGTCATCGGCCCTACAAAAACCAGCGAGATAAGAACCAGACCTAAGACGACCCGCAAAATGCGGTCCAGATTGCCTTCGTTACGTTTCAACATGTGAGTTTCCTTTCGGGTGAGTCGTTGATTACTGACCCTGTTTCGCATGGCGTCCGACCTTGTGTCGGTGACACTGTCACACTCGCCCTAATTTGTTTCAGATGCGATCCGTTCCAGCCCGCCCCGGTCCAGTACAACCAACCGCCCCCGTCCCGGTTCGACCAACCCTTGGCGGGCAAATTCACTCAGACGCCGACTGACAAATGCCCGCCCCGAGGCGGTCTCGACTGCCAAAGCCTCATGGGTGGCGATGATTTGGTCGCTGTTGCTGGCAAGGCGCAGCAGAACCCGCGCAAGGCGGGCGTCAAAGCCGGTCAGGGCGACGTCCTCGACCAATTGTTCAAAATCGGCAAAGCGGTGGGCGACGCCCTGCATGATCTCGGCGCGAAAATCGGCGTCTTCGGTCATGGATTGGCGGAATGCGGCGTGGGGCATGACTTCACCGATAATGTCCGTTTCGGCGGTGCCTTCGGCGGAATACCGGCGACCATCAATCATGCAGGCAAAGGTTTGCAGGCAAACGTCGCCCGAGGAAACCCGGTAAAGTACGACTTCGCGTCCGTTGGCGGCGGTTAATGTAACGCGGATGGTGCCTTTGCTCAGGCGGACAAAACCGGGGCATTCCTGACCCGGGCTGAACAGAACTGTGCCAGCCGGGCAGGTGAGGGGGGTGGTTTTTGGCGTCATCTAACCTTTCCTCGCGGCTCGGCGGAAATCGGACAGCTTGGTGGCCCCAATCAACTGGCCGACGATAAAGAAAATGGCAATGCCCGTGATCACAAGCCCGGTCAGTGCAAGGTAACGCCATCCGGGCATGTTGAGAGCTTGGTCAAGCAGCTGGGCCAAGCCATACAATACGGCCCCCATGATCAGGGCGGCGACACATATGCGCCAAATGCGGCTGCGGAACCTTGTGTCAAAGCTGGCGGTATCACCGAACGGCTTGGTGCCCCGGGCCAGCAATGCGGCCATGGCCCAGGCGGCGATGGTGGTGGCCCAGGCGGGCGCAAGCCAGCCAAGAAACGGGATCAGACCGACGGCAAGGGCGGCGTTTATCACCATCGCCACCAGCGCATAATGAAAGGGGGTTCTGGTATCGCCCCGGGCAAAGAACTGAGGTTGCAGGATTTTCTGTAACACGAAGGCGGGCAGTCCGAGGCCGTAAATGGCCACGGCGCTGGCAATGGCGGCACTGTCACTGGCGGTTAGCGCGCCGCGTTGGAACAATACCGCGACAAGCGGCAGGGGGATCACCACCAAAGCGACCGCCGAAGGGATGGTCAGCGCCAGTGAAATCTCGCCCGCGCGGCTAAAGGCCTGGCGCGCGCCGCTGTGGTCTTTGGCTGCAAGACGGCGCGACAGGTCGGGCAGCAGGACCACGCCGATGGCGATGCCAACCACGCCAAGCGGCAGCTGGTACAGCCGGTCAGCGGCATACAGCCAGCCGACCGCATGGTCGAAATAGCTGGCGACCTGTTGGCCGACCAGCAGGTTGATCTGGATAACGCCGCCGGCCAAGGCGGCGGGAATGGCGGTTTTCACCAAAAGGGCCATGTCGGGGGTCCAGCGCGGGCGGGTGATCCGCAACGAAAACCCGGCGCGTTTGGCGGCGACCCAGACCAGCGCCAGTTGGGCGATGCCGGCCACCGGAATCATCCAGACCAGCGCATTGGCGACATTGGCACCGGTGGCTGCCGCCAGCGCCATGGACGCGACCAGCAGGATATTCAGCAACACCGGGGCGGCGGCGGCGGCGGCAAAGCGGCCGGTGGCGTTCAGCACGCCGGACAGCAGAGCGGCCAGCGAAATGAACAGGATATAAGGGAATGCGATACGGCCAAAGTCGACCGACAGATCGAACTGTTCCTGCCCGGCAAAGCCACTGGCAAGACCATAGACCAGCCAGGGCATGGCAGCCTGCGCCACCAATGTCAGGATGATCAGAACCGAGGCCAACCCGGCAAAGGCGTCTTGCGCGAACCCTTGCGAATCTTCGTCTTTTTCCAGCTTTTTCGAGAACATCGGCACAAAGGCCATGTTGAACGCGCCTTCGGCAAAGAACCGGCGGAACATATTGGGCAGGCGGAAGGCAACGACATACGCCTCGTACAGCGGGCCGGTGCCAAGGAAGGCCAGGATCATCGCATCGCGCACAAAGCCCAGCACACGACTGGCCATGGTCCACATGCCGACGGTCAGGAACCCGGACATTAGGCGGATTGGTTTCATAAGTGGGAAATTCTGTTAGGGGTCGTCACTGCCGGATTGCCCGTTGTTGCTGGTGTTCGGGGCAAGGTAGCGGTTTCCCGGATGCAGGGAAAGGCCATGCGTCAACCCGTAGGATGGGTTTTTAACCCATCTTCCCGAGCTTGTTGCAGGCAAGATGGGTTAAAAACCCAACCTACAGAAAATATCTGACGCGGATTAATTCTCGGCGCAAAACAGGTCATAGACCACTTCAAGGATACGCCGGGGGCGTTCATCCGCGAGGCGATAATAGATTGCCTTACCGTCTCGGCGCGGAATCACCAGACCTTCAAGGCGCAGGCGTGAAAGCTGTTGTGATACCGCTGCCTGGCGGGCCGACAAAAGGTCCTCCAACTCGGTCACGGTCTTTTCGCCGGTGACCAGATGGCACAGGATCATCAGGCGGCCTTCGTGTGAGATGGCCTTGAGAAAATTCGAAGCGGTGGTCGCATTGTCGACCATTTTGTCCAGTTCGTCTTCGGCCATATCGGCGGAAAATTTTGGAAGCGCCATGTGTTGTTGTCCTTGGGTTATGGCAAATTGGGGTTCCCTGGCGGCAGAGACTTATATTTAGCTTATCCGTTTCCTACTGCTTCGGGGACGTACTTCGTGAATTTTTTCAGCATAATTGCCAGAAGCGGCCAAAAGAAATCTTCACCCGGATATCCTTCCAGCCGGGTTAGTTCCTCACCGTTTTCGACAATCAGAAAGGTCGGCGTGAAATTTACCCGCCGGGCGATGTGCAGGTCTTCGGGCATGGATCGCAGATCGACCCGGCGCAAAGGCGCGTGTCTGCCTTCGGCTGTTTTGTGGTAAATCACCCCGATCTCTTCGTTCCAGCGTTCGCACCATTCACAGCCGGTTTGTTCGACCATGACCAGTTCAGCTGCCACCGCAGGAGGGGCCGCAACAAACAGGATAAGCGCAACAAGCACACCGGGAAGAGTTCCGAAGTAACTTTTGAGTGCGAACATGTGCCACCTGTTGACGTTGTGATGATCAACAACATAATCTGAATATATGAATAATTCAAGTTGCGACCTGTGTCGTAACGCGGTGTTGTGAAGGATTGTTACAGATGCTGGAAATTAGCCTGGCAGGTGCCTTAGCCGCCGGATTGCTTAGCTTTTTTACGCCTTGTGTGCTGCCGATGGTGCCATTTTACCTGTCTTACATGGGCGGGATGAGCATGGCAGAGCTGCGCGGGGATGGCGAAATTGCGCCGGGCGCGCAACGCCGGTTGCTGATGTCGTCGGTGTTCTTCGCGCTGGGCGTCACGTCGGTGTTCATGCTTTTGGGCATGGGTGCGACGGCGATGGGACAGGTGTTTGGCCAGTATCTCGAATCATTGTCATACGTCGCGGCGGGAATCCTGGTGGTGTTTGGCCTGCATTTTCTGGGTGTGATCCGGGTACCGTTTCTATACCGCGAGGCGCGCATGGAAAGCAGTGCCGAGCCAAGTACGATCATTGGCGCCTACCTGATGGGCCTTGCCTTTGGCTTTGGCTGGACGCCCTGCGTCGGCCCGGCGCTGGCCTCGATCCTGATGATTGCCAGCGGCATGGGCGATATCTGGAAAGGCGCGCTTTTGCTGTTTGTCTACGGGTTGGGCATGACGGCGCCATTCATAGTTGCCGCATTTTTCGCCAAACCGTTTCTGTCCTGGGTTCAGCGCCACCGCGCGGCATTCCAATGGGTGGAAAAAGGCATGGGGGTGATGTTGATCGTTTTTGCTGTGTTGATCGCAACTGGTGGCGTAAACCTGATCGCGAACGCGATGATACAATGGATACCGTGGTTCTCGACTATTGGCTGATGCTTGATTGAAACAACTGAGGGAGGAAATGTTATGCGACGAATGATGGCGATGATGCTGGCAATGATTATTGTGGCCCCCGGAATGGCCCCTGTAATGGCGGCTGAGCTGGGTGATGACGGGCTGCACAAGGCCGCCTGGTTCCGCGATACCTTTAAAGACCTGCAAGAGGATTTTGCCGAGGCTGAGAGCGAAGGCAAGCGGCTGATGCTGATCATCGAACAGCGTGGCTGTATATATTGCTCTGAAATGCACGCGACCACTTTTGCCGATCCACGTATCAAGGCAATGCTGGAGGATAAGTTCTATCCGGTTCAGATCAATCTGCACGGCGATACTGAAATTGTCGATGCCGATGGAGATGTGTTAAGCGAAAAAGCAGCGACCCGCAAATGGGGGGTGCTGTTTACCCCGACGATGATTTTCTTCCCTGGCGGGCTGGATGAAAGCAAATCGGCGGCAGGGCAAGCGGCCATGGTGGTCCCGGGGGCCTTCAAACCGGGCACGACGAACGACCTGATGACCTGGGTGATCGAAGAGCGGTATCTGAATCAGGAAGAAGAGGATTTTCAGAGATATCACGCCCGGATGATTCGCGAACGCAACGATGGGGATGGCGGGTAACATTGTGTCGCAATCGCCCGATCTGTTGAAATTATTGGAAATGCCACTGTAAAAGGCGAAATATATCCCAATAATTCACATTTGCGAATTTGTTGTTGCGTGAACGGGGGGCGCTGGCCTAGGATCACAGTAGCAAACCACAGTCACTTAAATTCCGTGGTAGCTAAGGGAGGAACTATGAAACTAATAATCGCAACTGCGGTCGCCACTGTATTGGGCGCGACCGTTGCAATGGCGGGATCAACCAAACCGCAGGACGTCGCGTTCGAAGATGGCGCTGTTGCGGCATCTGTCAGCGGCGTTGCCGGGGATGCGGCCGTTGGCCGTCAGGTGTTCGCCAATCGCAAGTTGGGCAATTGCCTGGCCTGTCATGTCAATTCGGAAATGCCGGAACAATCGTTCCACGGTGAAGTCGGCCCAACTTTGGATGGTGCCGGAAGCCGGTGGTCTGAGGCAGAACTGCGCGGCATCGTCACCAATTCCAAGCAGACGTTCGAAGGCACGATCATGCCGGGCTTTTACGTTGATAGCGGGCTTTTCCGGCCACTGGGGGGCTTTGAGGATAAATCAATCCTGAACGCTCAGCAGGTCGAGGATGTGATCGCGTATTTGCAAACGCTTAAGGAATAGCAGGCACGCGCCTGTTTTTGAAATTTAGGGAGACACTGACTATGGAATTCTCAAGACGCGAAACCATCGCCCTTGGGCTGGGCGCTGCGGCGCTGACGTTCATGCCATTCCGGGTAGATGCGGCAGCCGAAGAAGTGATCGCGGCGTTCACCGGCGGGGCCGATATTGGTGAAGGCGGCGTGACTGTCACGGCACCCGAGATTGCCGAAAACGGCAATACCGTGCCAATCGGCGTTGATGCACCGGGGGCTGCGGCAATCATGGTGGTTGCCACTGGTAACCCGACGCCAAATGTGGCCACGTTCAACTTTGGCGAACTGGCGGGCGCACAATCTGCATCGACCCGTATTCGTCTGGCTGGCACGCAGGACGTTGTGGCAATCGCCAGAATGGCTGACGGTTCGTTTATTCAGGCCTCTGCGGCTGTGAAAGTTACCATCGGCGGGTGCGGCGGCTAGGTCCGCGCAGCACAATCCGACAAAGGAGAATAGTAAAATGGCATCTGGTGTAAAACCCCGCGTCAAAACCCCGAAAAAAGCCACCGCTGGCGAAGCGTTCACAATCAAGACGCTGATCAGCCACAAGATGGAAAGCGGCCAGCGTAAAGACAAGAAAACCGGTGAATTGATCCCACGTTCGATCATCAACCGCTTTACCTGCGAATTCAACGGCACGTCCGTCATCGACATCAGCATTGAGCCTGCGGTTTCGACCAATCCGTATTTTCAGTTTGATGCAGTCGTCCAGGAAGCCGGTGACATGGTGTTTACCTGGTATGACGATGACGGGTCGGTCTATGACACAACGAAATCAGTCGCGATCGGTTGATCCGGCGGCAAGGGAGGGAAAATCAAAAATGGGAATGTACCTATTAAAGACAACTGCTTTCGCTGCTGGCCTGGCGCTTGTCGCTGGCTCGGCTGCCGTTGCGGGTGAAGATTCGACACTGACGATCAACGGCGATCTGACCATTTCGACGGCTGCGGCGGCACCGTCGCATCTGGAAAATATCGACGAGGTTGTTTCGGGCTGGTTGTTCCGCACCGATGAAACACAATCACTTCAGATGGATGATTTCGACAATCCGTCGTTTGTGTTTGTCGATATCGGTATTGATCTGTGGGAAGCGGTTGATGGCACCGAGGGCAAATCCTGTTCGTCCTGCCACACCGATGGCCCGGAAGAGTTTGCCGGCCTGACCGCAACCATGCCAAGGGTTGATGCAGATGGTAATCTGGAAACATTGACCGAAATCATTAACCGCGAGCGGGTTGAAAAGATGGGGGCCGAGCCTTGGAAGTATTCCAAGACCAAAATGGCATCCCTGACGGCCCTGATCGGTCTGCAATCACGCGGCATGCCGGTGAATGTGGCGATTGATGGGGCGGCAGCGCCTTATTGGGAGCGCGGCAAAGAGCTGTATTACACGCGTGTTGGCCAGCTTGATATCGCCTGTTCGGGCTGTCACGAAGACAACTACGGTGTGATGATCCGGGCTGACCATCTTAGCCAGGGCCAGACCAATGGCTTTCCGACCTATCGCTTGAAGAACGCCAAGATGAACACCACGCACGCCCGTTTCAAAGGCTGCATGAAGAACATCCGGGCGACCCCTTATGCAGAAGGCGGAGACGAGTTCAAGGCACTTGAACTTTACGTCGCCAGCCGCGGTAACGGTCTGACTGTCGAAACTCCGTCAGTCCGAAACTAAGCCTTAACCCGCCCCGGATCGCACCGGGGCGGGTTTTTTATGGCTGATGAAATCACATATTCGAATGTGATTTTCCAACAAATATACAGATACAAGGAATTCGGTAATGATCTCGCGACGCGATTTTCTGCAGGTTTCAATGGCAACTTCGGCTTTGGTCGG
>DAOUQK010000141.1 GCA_030625695.1 Paracoccaceae bacterium
GCCACCCTGTTTGATCTGGCGCGGCGGGCTGACCTGAAACGGGTCGGCAAACGACCGATGGAAATGCTGGCCCGCGCCGGGGCGTTTGACCAACTTGACCGCAACCGCCGCCGGGTCATGTCCAGCCTTGACGCGCTTGTCGCCTATTCCGCGGCGATCCATGAGCAGAAAAACTCCGCTCAGGTCTCGCTTTTTGGTGAAGCTGGCGAAGACCTGCCCGAACCGCGCCTTTCAACCGACCCCGACTGGCTGCCGGCCGAACGGCTGGCGGAAGAATTCAAGGCGATCGGCTTTTACCTCTCGGGGCACCCCTTGGACGACTACATGTCGCCGCTGAAACGTCAGGGCGTGCTGACCCTGGACGCGGTTCGCGCCAAAGCCGCCTCCGGGCCTTTGGTGGCCAAACTGGCGGGCATTGTTGCAGGCCGTCAGGAACGCAAATCGGCGCGCGGCAACCGGTTTGCCTTTGTTCAGATATCCGACCCTACCGGGGCCTACGAGGTAACGTTGTTTTCCGAAACACTGGAAAAATCCCGCGATCATCTGGAAACCGGCGCCAAAGTGGTGGTCTCAGTCGAGGCCACTTTGGAAGCCGACCAGCTGAAATTGCTGGCCCGTTCGGTCGTACCAATTGACGCCGCGGTGGCACAGGCCGGTTCAACCGGCTTGCTGGTTTTCATCGACGATGCAAACGCTATTGAAACCGTCGCAACTGTGCTGGAAGAGGCCGGAACCGCAGCGCGGGGTGCGGGTCAGAGTGCCGGTCGCGGGCCGGTTCAGCTTTGCCTGATGCACCCGGACCTGCCGGGCGAGGTCGATATGGACCTGGGCCGGGATTTTGCCATCAATCCGGCGGTCAAAGGCGCAATCAAAAGCCTTGATGGCGTGTTGTCAGTCGACGAATTGTAAGCCGCGAAGACGCCCAACGGGCGGAGGAGCAACCCCACGACGCGCTCACCAATGCGGTGGCGGTTGATCATTCCCCATGACCATGCTGGTTCCCGACGCGGCCTCCCGCTCGCCTTCGCGATGCATCAGCATCTGAACCCGGCGAGTCAGTTGGTCAATCTCGCCTTGCTGGCGGCTTACAACATCGCTCAACTCATCCAACGTGCGGGTCATATGGGCAATACGTTCTTCCATTTGGGTCATAAGACATGTCTCCTTTGCCTCCTCCTTAGCGACCCGCCCCCCAAAAAGCCAACAAGCCGTAATCCAATTGAGGCCCGTTCCGGGCCGCTCTATTCTTAAGAGACCCATCCCCTCTGCCTTGCCCCTGTCCCACCCATCCGCTAGACCGCCCCGAAATTACCAAAAAAAGCCCAGCCCAAGGACATTCCCATGGCCAAGACCCGCAAATCCCCCCGGCCCAAAGCCGAGACCCCCAAAGGATTCCGCGATTATTTCGGCGCGGACGTAGCCGCGCGTGACAATATGTTGCGCGCCATTGGTGAGGTTTATCATCGCTATGGGTTTGAGGCGTTGGAATCTTCCGCCGTTGAAACGGTCGAGGCATTGGGAAAGTTTTTACCAGACGTAGAGCGCCCCAACGAAGGCGTGTTCGCCTGGGAAGAAGAGACCGGTGATTGGCTGGCCTTGCGCTATGATCTGACAGCGCCTTTAGCGCGGGTTTTTGCCCAGCACCGCAATGATCTGCCCAGCCCGTACCGGCGCTATGCCATGGGGCCGGTCTGGCGCAATGAAAAGCCGGGGCCCGGGCGATTTCGCCAGTTTTATCAATGTGACGCCGACACGGTCGGATCGGCCTCCATGGCTGCCGATGCCGAAGTTTGCGCCATGTTGTGTGACGCGCTTGAGGCGGTGGGAATTGAGCGCGGCGACTACGTTGTGCGAATCAATAACCGGAAGGTGTTGAACGGTATTCTTGAAGGCTTAAATGTCGATAATGAGAAAACACGCTCATTGCCCAGTAATTTCACCGATTCTCTCGACACCAAATACAGTGATTGGGAGTTCGTGGATCCTGAAGCGGTGCTTCGTACAATCGATAAGTTTGACAAGGTCGGCGCTGAAGGCGTGCTGGAATTGCTGACCACAGGCCGAAAAGATCAGTCCGGCGCATTTATCGACGGTGTTGGGATTTCTGCACAAAATGCATCGCGAGTTGTGCAATTCATGGAGTCGCGAGGGAAAGATAACGCCGAGACGATATCTAACTTGCGAGAATTGATGGGGGCACCCGATGCAAACTTGCTCGCGACGATGGGAGTTTACAATATCGGAGCCGAAGGCTTGCAAGAACTGCAGGAAATCGCCGATCTACTGGAGGCCCAAGGCTATGGCCCCGACCGCATTGTCATCGACCCCTCTGTCGTGCGTGGCCTTGGTTATTATACCGGCCCGGTCTACGAGGCCGAACTGACCTTTGAAATTCTCGATAAGAAGGGCCGCAAACGCCAGTTTGGTTCGGTCGCCGGGGGTGGGCGTTATGACGATCTGGTCAAACGTTTCACCGGTCAGGAAGTACCGGCAACTGGCGTCTCTATTGGCGTTGATCGCCTGCTCGCGGCTTTGCGCGAAAAGGGTCGTCTGGCAGAAACAGAGGCTGGCCCCGTGGTGATCACCGTCATGGACCGCGACAGGATGGCGGATTACCTGGCAATGGTCGGGGAATTGCGCGCAGCGGGCATTCGCGCCGAGGTTTATCTGGGCAATCCCAAGAACTTTGGCAATCAGCTTAAGTATGCGGACAAGCGTGGCAGCCCGGTTGCCGTGATTGAAGGCGGCAACGAAAAAGACGCCGGGATTGTCCAGATCAAAGATCTGATCCTTGGTGCAAAGCTGGCAGAGAACGCCACCCACGAAGAATGGAAAGCCCGGCCCAGCCAGTTTGAAGTGCCACGCGATGAACTAGTGGCACGGGTATTGGAAATTCTGGCCAGTCAACAGTCTGACAAGCAGGCCGACCCGTCGTGACCCCATCTCGTTCGGCCACATTGGCGCGCGCTGCGACCCTGCGGGCGCGGTTTGAAGATGCCGGGGGACAAGTGGTGGAGACGCCGGTTTTGCAACCGGCGGGCACATTGCTTGATCTTTATGGCGAGGATATTCGCGCACGAGCCTATGTGACATCAGACGCTCTGCGTGGAGAACAGATGTTGCGGCCTGATTTCACCGTGCCGGTGGTACAGATGCATATGGAACACGGTGCAGATCCGGCGCGCTATACCTATGCGGGCGAGGTGTTTCGCCGTCAGGAACAAGACCCGGACCGGGCGAACGAGTACATTCAAGTCGGCTATGAGCTGTTTGACCGGTCAGGGTCGGCAGCAGCGGATGCCGAAGTTTTTGCCCTGATTGCCGAGACCCTTAAAGGCTTGCCCCTGCATGCGGCCACCGGTGATATCGGTATTCTGATGGCGGCTGTTCAGGGTCTGAATACCAGTGATGCACGTAAATCCGCACTGATGCGGCATCTTTGGCATCCGCGCCGGTTTCGCGCCTTGTTAGAGCGGTTTTCGGGCCGGGCCTCGCCGCCGCCAAGCCGTCAGGCCCTTTTGGCGCAGGATGATCCCTTGCACGGCCATGCACCACTCATCGGTAAGCGCCGACTGAGCGACGTCGAGGCGCGCATAGATGTCTTGCGGGCCGATGCCATGGCTCCCCCGATCACCACGCAGGAATTGACCGCCTTGGAGGCGTTGCTAAAGGTGCGTGAGACTTTGCCCCATGCGTTGGAACGCCTGCGCGATGTGGCCGTTGACCTGCCACAAATATCCCCGGCGCTGGATCGGCTTGCGGCGCGTATCAAAGCCCTGTCCGCGCGCGGTATCGACACCGATGCACTTGATTTCGAGGCCAGCTATGGCCGCACCTCGATGGAATATTACGACGGGTTTGTATTTGGCTTTTATGCTCAGGCCCGCCCGGACCTGCCGCCTATCGCCACTGGCGGGCGCTATGACGCGCTGACCCGGCGGTTGGGCAAGGGTGCGGAAATTCCGGCTGTGGGCGGGGTATTACGCCCTGACCTGATGCTGCTGCTTGAGGAGGGCAGGTCATGACGCTGAAGCTGGGCATTCCGTCCAAAGGGCGGCTGATGGACAAGACATTCCAATGGTTTTCGGGCCGGGGAATTACCCTTAAGCGATCCGGATCGGACCGGGAATATGCTGGTGCGGTCGACGGCATTGATGGCGTATCACTGGTGTTGTTGAGCGCCGGAGAAATACCGCGTGAACTGGCGGCGGGGCGTATTCACCTTGGGGTCACTGGTACTGATCTGATCCACGAAAAACTGCCGCTGTGGCAACAACAAGTGCAACAGGTGGCGGCGTTGGGTTTTGGTCAGGCCGACCTGATATTGGCGGTGCCGCAATTCTGGGTCGACGTAGACACGCTGGACGATCTTGACGCCGCAGCGGCCGCATTTCGTGCCCGCCACGGCCACCGCCTGCGCATCGCCACCAAATACCACCGCCTTGTGCGCGACTTCCTGCGCCACGCCGGGGTGGCTGACTATGCGCTGGTGGACAGTCAGGGGGCGACCGAAGGCACCGTGTTGAATGAAACCGCCGAGATGGTGGCCGACATCACCTCAACCGGCGAGACACTGCGGGCCAACCACCTGAAATTACTTTCCGACGGGTTGATCCTGCAATCTCAGGCGACGCTATGGCGCAGTCGGGTGGCTGAATATTCAAAGGCCGAGGCAATCGCCCTGGATCAAATGTTGGCGCGGATTACGGGCTGACCCGTCAATGGCCCGTAGGATGGGTTTTCAACCCATCTTCCCTCAACCAAATACCGCCCAATGACCTATTTCGCCCGACGAATTCCCAGGCCTGCCCCAATCTGCGCCACCCCCGGCAACCCCGCATGATCCGCCTTCATCCGGGCGAACCTTTGGATCGCCCAATCGGGATAGGGCGCGCTCCTTCCGGTTTTGTGATCCACGTTCATCACCATGACCTCTTGTGTTGCCGTGATGGTGCCAGTGTTCATCGACACCATATCACCAAACAGATGCAACCGCTTTGCATCATAATCAATCAAACGAAAACGAACCTGAAACACCTCATTCAGCCGCATCTCTTTCAAAAAATGCTGATGTAATTGCAGCACATACGGCCCCTGCCCGGTCGCTTTAACATGTTCTTCACCAACGCCCAGATGATGCGAAAACAATTCGTCCGACGCCTTGTCAAAGACGATACCGTAATAGCCGACATTCATGTGGCCATTATAGTCGATCCATTCGGGCAAAACCGGTTGTGGCGCTATTCCCACGGGGGCCGGATAGGGGCCATCATGGCCACTTACCGGTGCGGGATTCGCGAGGTCTTTGGCGGATTGTTCTGGTGAATTGCTCATTCGTGTTGTTCACTCTTGCTGTGGTGCCGGGTTTGCCCGCCATCTTACGCAACAACAAGGGCGCTGGAAATGAAAGACCTTTACCTTAAACAAGACGCAACCGGATTGGCCGCAATGGTGGCCAGGGGTGATGTGACCCCGGATCAGTTGCTGGACGTGGCACTGGACCTGGCCGACACGCTGAATCCGCGCCTTAACGCCCTTGTACACCTACGGGAAAGCGTTGCCCGTGACGCAATCCGGCGCGGATTGCCGGAAGGTCCGTTTCGCGGCGTTCCGTTCCTAATGAAAGATCTGGGGACGGCGGCGATTGAGTATCCAACCAACAACGGATCAAAATTGACGCAAAATATGGTCTGGGGTCACGATTCCGAGATTTTCAAACGGATGCAGGCCACCGGGCTGGTCACATTCGCGCGCACAACTTCGCCCGAATTCGGAGTCGGCCCGGTGACCGAAGCCCAGGTTTACGGCGGGCCAACCCGTAACCCCTGGAACCTTGATCACACCTCTGGCGGCTCCTCTGGTGGGTCGGGCGCAGCTGTTGCCGCCGGAATCGTGCCTGCGGCACATGGCTCGGACGGCGGCGGTTCGGTGCGTATCCCGGCCAGTTCCTGCGGGCTGGTTGGGTTCAAACCAACCCGCGCCCGCCTGCCCAGCGGGCCGATGGCTGGCGAGGGCTGGGGTGGAATGGCGATGGACGGCTTCCTGACCCGATCGCTGCGTGACACTGCCGCATTGTTGGACGCCGTGCGGGGCGCGGACGTGGGCGCACCCTATTGGGCACCACCCATGGAGGGCAGCTTTGCCGAGGCGATGGCGCGCCCTGCGGGCAAGCTTCGGGTCCGGTTCAGCACGCAATCCCTGACCGGCAACGATGTGCATTCCGAATGCGCCAAGGCGGTCAGGAAGACCGCCACCTTGCTGGAAGGGCTTGGCCACGAGGTCGAAGAATTCCGCCTGCCGGATGATCTGGACGCCGAGGCAATGATGTTGGCATGGACCAGGATTGTCGCCTGCGGCACCGCCCTGACTGTGCGCGGCATTCTGGCCGGCAAGCCGCTCGATCCTACGATGATCGAAGGCGTCACCCGTGGAGCAATCGCATATGCCGAACAGGTATCAGGCGCCGATTACCTTGAAGCGGTGAACCAGATCCACGCCTTCGGCCGCCGCATGGCGCATATATTTGACACCTGCGATGTGCTGGTCACGCCAACCCTTGCAGCCCCGCCCGCGCCGGTGGGACAACTGAAACCCGACAACGAGGATTTCGTCGATTACCGCACCGGCAAAGGTGGCGTGTTCGACTATTCGCCCTTTACCGCCATATTCAACGCCAGCGGTCAGCCAGCCGTGTCCCTGCCATTGCACTGGAGCGAAGCGGGTCTGCCGGTGGGCGTGCATTTTGCCATGGCATTTGGCGACGACGAACGCTTAATGTCTTTGTCAGCGCAGATCGAAGAGGCGGCCCCCTGGGCGGCAACCCAACAAAGCCTGATCGCTAAAGGAGGCATTGCCGACTGAACCGGGGCTATTAATTTCCGCCCCCCAGATAAGCCTTCAAAGCCTCGGGGGGATTGTCCAGCAACGCCGCGGTTGGTTGTGGCGCGAACACCTGACCATCCATCACCACAACCACCTGATCGGCGATCCGGCGGGCATCCGCCGGATCATGGCTAACCATCAAAAGGCTCGCTCCGGTTTCGCGCACCAGTTCAGCCACCAGATCAAGCATCTCGTCCTTCAGGGCCGGTCCCAGTGCTGCAAACGGCTCATCCAGCAACAACAGCGGGTTTGCCTGCACCAATACGCGCGCCAAAGCGGCACGGCTTTGCTGCCCTCCCGACAGGGCGGCAGGCTTGCGCGCCTCCAACCCTTTCAGCCCAACCCGCGCAATGGCACGGGCCACCGTTTCACGTTGATGCCCATCCAACCGCAAATCAGGACGAAGCCCCAGACCGACGTTATCCGCAACGCTCAGATGGGGAAACAAATTGCCGTCCTGAAACAAGATCGCCAAGGGGCGCTTTCCCGGATCAGCCTCGGTCAGATCACTATCATCCCAAAAAATCCGCCCGCCAAGCACCGGTAAGAACCCGGCAATCGTCTCGATCAGGGTCGATTTACCCGCGCCGGACGGGCCGATGACAGCAATTTTTTGCCCCGCTGGAACCGTCAGATCAGCCGCAAGGCGGAACGACCCGCTGGCCATTTGCACGTTCTCAAGCCTCAGCATGCCACCGCCCCCCACGATCCAGCGCCCAGAAAACCCCGACCGAAAGCACCAGCAACAACAACGCTGCACCCTGCGCCTGTTCCATCTTATACGCCCCCATCAACCGGTAAATCTGTAACGGTAAGGTCGCCCGATCAGGGTCCGCGAACAACATCACCACGCCAAGGTCGCCCATCGACAATGCCGCAGCCAGACCGGCGGCAAACCCGATCTGTGCGCGCATCCTGGGGATCATCACCCGCCACATAAACGCCTGCCCTGCCATGCCCAGCGATACCCCCAAACGCCCGTGTTGCGCAACGATCTGGCGCGCCCGTGGCACCAGAATACGCAGGGCAAACGGCAACGCCGTGACCGCGTTCACCAGTGCCGTCACCGCCAGTGCCAACGACACAGGGTCGGTCCACGGGTTGAGAATGACAAACAACCCGGTGCCAATCACCAAAGGTGATGCGGCCAGCCCCAACAACCCGGCCATTTCAACCATCCCGCCCCGGCCCAGCGATACGGTGACGGCCATGGGGATAGCCAGTGCCAGCAAAACACCGGTACTGGCCGCCGACACCATCAGCGAAACAAAACTAGCGCGAAAGACCGACGGCGGCAGATCGCCAATTCCAACCAACCCGGACAGAACAACCGCCAGCAACGGCAGTGCAATGAACCCAAGCGCCAGGACAATCACCACCGCATCGCCAATTCTGGCCCCGCGCGTGTCCCCGTCCCAACGCCGCACCAATCGGTCCAATCCGCCGCCAAACCGCGCCTGTACTGCAAACCTCAGCGCCATCAAGGCCGCCGTTGCCGTCAGCACGATCTGCACAATGGACAGTAGCGCGGCACGACCAAGGTCAAAATCAAATCGGAATGCCTGATAAATCGCCAGTTCAATCGTGGTTGCTTTTGGCCCGCCTCCAAGGGTCACCGCGACG
>DAOUQK010000151.1 GCA_030625695.1 Paracoccaceae bacterium
AAGCAGTTCGCGGATGCAATTTTGCAATTCCTTCGTGAAACCATCCCTATGAAATGGCGTGATTTCCGCAGCAAGGTCACAGACAATTTCCGCATCATATCACATCAGAACTTTCGGGTTTTGGCGTAAGGGCGGTATAAAACCCGGAGTGCATTTAGTGCTCCGCTAACGACCTCCTGACAGAAAGACGTTGAAATGTTCGAAATATCTCCTTCCATTCGTGTCCGGCGCTCGCCCTTTTTTGAGGCGACAGTTGCAGCTGGTGTGAAAGGGTTCATACCTTATAATCAAATGCTTATGCCCGTGGGATATGGCGACCCCGAGGCCGAATACTGGCGGTTGATCAATGACGTTGCGCAATGGGATGTCGCGGTTGAACGCCAGATTGAGCTCTCCGGGCCGGATGCTGGCAAATTGGCGCAAATCCTGACGCCGCGTGATTTGACGAAATGTGT
This sequence comes from Paracoccaceae bacterium, assembly GCA_030625695.1. Lineage (GTDB taxonomy): Bacteria > Pseudomonadota > Alphaproteobacteria > Rhodobacterales > Rhodobacteraceae > NVQY01. Next base: position 456 of record DAOUQK010000151.1, read on the forward strand.
GGCCGATCAGGGCAAATATATCGCGCTGTGCAATCATCGCGGCACGATTATCAACGACCCGATCCTGCTGAAGCTCGACGAAGACAGGTTCTGGTTGTCGATCGCCGATTCCAACGTTCTGTTCTGGGCCCGGGCCATTACTGCGGAACGGGGGCTGGATGTTGAGGCATTCGAGGCAGATGTATCACCTCTGGCGGTGCAAGGGCCAAAAGCAAACGACGTGATCGCGGCGATATTTGGCGATTGGGTGCGTGACCTGAAATTCTTTTGGTTCAAGAAGGTCGAAATTGAGGGCATTCCGCTGATGCTGGCCCGGTCTGGGTGGTCGAAACAAGGCGGTTTCGAACTTTATCTGATGGATGGCACAAAAGGTACGGCGCTGTGGGACATCGTGCGCGAAGCGGGCCAGCCGTTTGGCATTGGACCGGGTAACCCCAACCTGTGCGAGCGGGTTGAAAGTGGGTTGTTGTCTTGGGGCTCGGACACGGATGATGATACCAACCCGTATGAGATCGGGCTTGGGAAATACATTGATCTGGATGTGGCGGATGATGTGGTAGGCGTCTCGGCTTTGCGGGACGTGAATGCAAATGGGGCCAAACGCCACCAGTTGGGATTGGTTCTTGATGGGGACAGCCCAATGAAGCCGCATATTGTCTGGTATGATATTGTTGTCGATGGTCGAAAGGTTGGTCATATGACCAACGGTGTCTGGTCCCATCGCAAAAAGCGCAACATCGGCTTTGCGCTGGTGTCGCGCGATATTGCGTCTGGGGACAGGGTTGAGGTTCGCAAAAATGGCGCGGTCGTCAACGGAACCCTGTGTGATCTGCCGTTTTTGTAGATTTACGTTTGCGGCGGGTAATCAAGCGATTGCCAGGCCGCATCCTCACCACCCTTTCCATTTGTTCTGCACTCGCATAGTCTTTGCTGCAACGCTGCATTTCCTGGGGAGGACCGCATGGGCGACAAGGACAAACCACTGCTGATCAAGCGCTATGCGAGCCGTCGGCTTTATAACACCGAAACCAGCGATTATGTGACGCTGGAAGATATCGCCGGGTTTATCCGCGCGGGCCGCGAGGTGCAGATCATTGATCTGAAATCAGGCGACGACCTGACCCGGCAGTATCTGTTGCAGATCATTGCTGAACACGAAAGCCGGGGCGAGAATATTCTGCCGGTGGATGTGCTGAACGATCTGGTGCGCAGTTATATGGTGCCGGGCGGGGGCATGATGCCCGAGTTTCTGAGCAGCTCGTTTGAGATGTTGCGAAACAATCAATCCAAGGTGGTTGAGCAGATGAGCGCGATGAACCCGATGGCGCAGATGCCGGGGTTTGAGGCAATGAAAGCCCAGCAGGAAACGTTTTTGAAGGCGATGACGGGCGGCATGGCAGGCGGAATGGAGTCCGGTTGGTCCGGGGCGGGCAAAACGCAGGATAAGGCCGACGAAAAGGGCGAGGATCTGAACGAAATCAAGCAGCAACTGGCGGAATTGCAGGATAAACTGTCAAGATTGAAGTGACGGGCAGGCGGGGGAGGCCCCGCCGACCGGGTCAGGTTCCGTATGCCGCAACAGGTCCGGCGGCGACTTCTGCCGCTTGGGTCAGGATATCGACAATCACGTCCAACTCGTCTTGGGTCAGGCGCACCGGCAGGCGCACGTCGCAGGCGCGCATCAGCATGGCGCGGGTTTTCGGCAACTCTGGTATTTCCGGCATGAATTGCCAGTTCCAGAAGGCACGAGCGTTGTCCTGGCTTAACCCGAACACCTGTACCTTGACGCCGCGCGCTTCGGCTTGGGCCGCAAAAACAAGCACGTCGTCGTCATCCAAACCGGTCAGGTTGAACTGGATCGAATCCGGTGCGCGGACCTCAAGCAGCAAGGCATCGGGCACCGTAATGTAAGGCGAGGCATTCAGCCGGGCGGCAACATAGTCATGGTTCGCACGCCCGCCCTTAACCCGTGCCGCAAGATGCGGCAGTTGCGGGCGGATCACGGCGGCAGAAAGGTTCGACATGCGCAGATTATAAAGCGGCAGCTTGTTCTGCCATTGTGCAAATGCACTGTGCAGAACCGGGTGTTTCTTCCAGTTATGTTCGTACGCGCCGGACATGATGATGGCGCGGGCCACAAGGTCGGCGTCATCGGTGACCAGGATGCCACCTTCGCCGCCGTTGATCATCTTGTAGGACTGAAATGAGAAACAGCCGATCCGCCCGATGGTGCCAATGTTCTGCCCATCCCAGGTGGTCCCTAATGAGTGTGCAGCGTCCTCGATCACCGGAATGTCGCGCGCAAGAGCCAGATCCATGATGGCGTCCATGTCAGAGGTATGGCCGCGCATATGGCTGATTATAATGGCTGAAATTCCGTCCAGCTTGGCCTCAAAATCCGCCATATCGACACGGTAATTGTCGCCGACTTCGCACAAGACGGGGATGCAATCGGCGTGCACCACCGATGAAGGCACGGCAGCAAAGGTAAAGCCGGGCAGAAGGACGCGGGCATCGCGCGGCAGGCCCAGAGATTTCAGCGACAGGAACAGGGCGGCCGAGCAGGATGACACCGCGAGCGCATATTTAGACCCCAGCAAGGCAGCGAATTCTGCCTCAAGCAGGGCAACGGGCGAATCTTCTGGCGAGGTATAGCGAAACAGGTCGCCCGATTGCAGCAGCGCGTCAATGGCCGCGCGGGCAGCATCGGGGATAGGGTCGGCATCATGCACGTTGGGTGGCTGTGTGGCGTTACCTGTCGATCCTGCTTTGGGCGGCATCATTTTTGTTTTCCTTCACTCTACCTTTGGGAAAACTAAAACAATTAAGGTGATCTGCCAAGCCTTGGATTGCAGATAGGCGTAAAAAATCATGGATGAGGCCGTTGTGGCCTGCATCCGATGCTAAAACCGGTGGGGTGAAGCCCCAGGAGCTGCATGCGTGGGATCAGACGGAATGCAGTTCTGCGCCTTCTGAGGTGAATGTCACCCGTTGTCCCCGTTTGATATCGTCCCGGAACTGATCGGCAATGGCCTGCAAGGCATGGGCCTGACCGCGCGCCGCAAACCGGGGCAACGATGTAACACGGGCATTATTGTCAAACCCGTCGGCGGCATGAGCCCAGATCATCGGGTGCAACTGTTTCAGGTGATCGCGGATCAGCCATCTGGCGCAATCAGCGATCTGCATACGCGGATAATCGGCTTCAGAACTGAGACCCAAACCGTGACGCAGGGCAACCGCGCAGTATGACGCGAGCAGATTGACCATGGCCTGATCCGGGCGCACCTTTAGGATGTCATGCAACCCGTCGATGAAAAACCCGACATCAACACTGGCGCAGGCCTGTTCATCGGTGGCGATGGCGTCAAAATAGACCCAAGTATAAGCCCCGGCGCCCCAGATGTCCTGGGTCCGTGATGCGGTGCGGCGGGCCTCCAGCTCCAACTGCTGATAGCTGCCAAACCAACGCGGCAGTAAATGGTTTCCCAGGGCGCGCATGTGCCGGTAATTGAGCGGATCAAGATCGATAAGGTCTTCGTAGTCGTCGGCAATGCTGGATTGCGGATCGCGCTGCCCGGCCAGTTGCGCACAGCGCGCGGCCGCCAGAAGGGGGCTGTTCAACTCGATGCCGCACAGCGGTGACAACAGGTTTTGCGCCCGGTCAAAATGCGCCGCACAGCGGGAGCGGTTAAGGGTGGGCACAATGGTTTCCCAAGCCGTGCCACGCCAGGCCCAGCCTATGTCGATATGGGTCAGGGCAACAATCAGAGAGATGACAGGGTTATCCGGATAATCCCGACGCATGCCTTCCAGCGCATCAACGCCGTCAAATAAGGCTGGGTCGTTGACGTTGACCCCGTCCTGGAGTGCATGTTCGACCCGGTGCACTACGTCTGAACGCGCGCCATAGGCCAGTAAATCTGCAAATGGCATGCCTCCGGGGCTGGTTTTACGCGTCGCTTCGGCATTTGTGATTTCGCGCGCCAGATCTCCCCAACGATCCTGTCGGGCCAGAAACTGACCACGCAGAAAGATCTTGCGGCAGGCCCTTTCATCGGGGTTCTGATCCAAAACTGGGATGCTCAGATATCGTTCCGGGTTTAGCGTCGGGTCATAAAGCGGCGGACTTTTGGCCGGAGGTCCGACCAAGGCAAGGATGCGGCGGCGCGACGCCCGATCAAACCGGGCCTTCGTTGCGTCAATTAGTGTCGTCAAAGCCGAAAGGGCGGGCGAGATTAGTTTGAGCATTTTTGCTCCAATAAGGATGGCAATTTGTATCAGAGGCATTGTGCTGCTGTATTTGGGCGCAATGATGGCGCGGATAGGGTGTTTCGGGTCAAGCAATGGGATATTTGCGTGGCAAATAGTTGGCGCCAGATGGTCAGGCGCAGGCCCTAAAATACCACAAAGTGATGGCGGTCTACGCGGATACCGCGCGCCGTTAGTTCCGCCTCAAAGGTTTTATGCGCGGGCATGGCTTCGTCGGGCAGGCGGATGCGTTTATCATTGGTCAGGATCGCCGTTACCCGGACCGAGAAATCAAACCTTGTGTCAAAACGCATATAGTCAATTTCGGCCAGCTCCAGCGCGCCCTTGCGCGTGCCCGTATGCCATTCAAGGCGATCCTTGCTTAGCCGCACACCTGCACTTGGGTTGCGCCAAAGGTCATACAGAGCGGGCAAGGTTGGCAGGGCAAGCAGGGCCATCAACCACCATGCCGCGTCGACCAGAACAATGGCCGTGACCAATACAGCGTAGATACAGGTTACAATGATCGCTGTGCGCGTACTGCGCCCATCGCGGGTAAACCCAAAGTCCCCCGCCAATTAACGTCCGCCGGTCACGTCAAGCAAGGTACCGGTGACAAAGCTGGCCTGATCAGACAACAGATAAAGGATCGCATCCGCCACTTCATCGGCATGGCCCGAACGCCGCATAGGGGCTGTGGGGCCTAGTTCATCGACCCGTTCGGGCGCGCCGGATTTGGCGTGAATGTCGGTTTCGATAATGCCGGGGCGCACAGCGTTGACGCGAATGCCTGTGGCGGCCACTTCGTCGCTAAGGCCTTTGGTGAAGGTGTCGATCGCCCCCTTTGAGGCGGCATAATCGACAAAGGAATTGGCGGCCCCCAGTTTGGCTGCAATGGACGAGACATTGACGATGACCCCGCCGTCGCCTTGCGCCTGCATCCGCAACACTGCCTCTTTGGCAACCAGAATGGCACCGATGACGTTGATATCGAACATCCGGCGCAGACGGGCGTGGGTGAAATCGGTGACGCTGGCGATCAAGTCAACTACGCCGGCATTGTTGACCAAGGCGTCCAACCTGCCAAATTCTTCGTCCAATCGGGTATAAATTTGGTCAATTGCATCCGGGTCGGCCACATCGCCGGGGCAAAGGATGACCCGTGCGCCTGCCGCGCGGGCCTCCGTGGCGACGGTTTCGGCCCCGGCTTTGTTACTGTGATAGTTCAGGGCCAGATCATAGCCTGCTTTGGCGGCTTTAATCGCGGTGGCCGCGCCTATTCCGGCGCTGGCACCGGTTATGAGAAGGGTTTTACGCATGATTATATACCTCGTATGCGGTTGATCATTTCACTGGTATCTCGCGAAAGACCGGGGGTGTTGGCGATCCGGGTCAGTTGTTCAGACAACAACGCCTGACGGGATGTGTCATAGCGCCGCCAGGTCTGGAAGGCGCTGCACATGCGCGCTGTTGTCTGCGGGTTGACCACGTCCAGCCGGATCAGCCAGTCGGCCAGCAATTGATAGCCGCTGCCGTCCTTGTTGTGAAAGCCCGCGTGATTACCGGCCAATGCACCAAACACGGCGCGGAACCGGTTGGGGTTCTTCCAGTTGAATGCCTCGTCCTGTGTCAATGCGCGGGCTACTTCGACGGCGCGGGCTGGTTCGGCCTGGATCACCTGCAGACCAAACCATTTGTCCATCACCAGCCGGTCACCTTGCCACTGGGTGCGAAACGCGGCCAGTTCGTCTTTGCCTTTCCCGACACTCAACAGACAGGCCAGAGCCGAAAATTGCAGGGTCATATTATCAGCCCTTGCATATTGCGCCGCTGCCGCAGCCCCCCCGTCAAGCCGCGAGATCATGCCCAGGACCGCGCCTGCCAAAGCGCGCTTGCCCGATTGTTCGGCATCCGGCGCATAGGCCCCGTCGACTTGATTTTGAGCTGCCAGACGTGGTGTCAGGTTCTGCGCGTGCTCGGCCATGGACTGTTTCAACGCCTCGCGCGCGGCCCAGATCGCATCCGGGTCAGGCGTCTTGCCTGCCTCATGCAATGCCGCCGCCAGTTCGGACTGGCCCGGAATGGCCAGCATCAACGCACGGTATGCCGGGTCCAGTGTGTCATCACGTAGCACGGCCAAGATACCGTCCAGCCACGCGCTGTCAGGGGCGGCGTCATTGGTGGCCATGTCCATCAGCGTTGTGCGGGCCAATATGCTGGCGGCTTCCCATCGGTTGAACGGGTCACTGTCATGTGCCAGCAGGAAGGCGCGTTGATCGTTGGAAATGTCATGTTCCAGAATGACCGGTGCCGAAAATCCGCGCAGGATTGACGGTACAGGTCGTGTCGCCAATCCGTCAAAGCGAAAGCTTTGGGTGGTTTGGGTCATTTCCAGCAATTGGGTTTTCTGCACCTCGTCGCCATTGCCCCCCAACAACCCGACCTCAATCGGGATCACCAATGGGGCGGGGTCGGGTGTGGTGGCGCTGGGCCGGGTGGATTGGGTGAAGGTCAGGGTGAAAACGCCATCTTCCCAGGATTCTTCCACTTTCAGGCGCGGGGTTCCGGCCTGGGAATACCAGCGTTTGAATTGGCTCAGGTCTCGCCCGGTTACATCCGAGAATACTGTCAGCCAGTCTTCGATGGTGCAGGCCTGCCCGTCATGGCGGGCAAAATACAGATCAAGCGCTTCGCCGTAAGACTGATCACCGACCAGTCGTTTCAGCATGCCAATCAGCTCGGCACCTTTTTCGTAGATGGTGGCGGTATAAAAGTTGTTGATCTCCTGAAAGCTGGCCGGGCGCACGGGATGCGACAGCGGCCCGTTGTCTTCGGCAAACTGACGCCCCCGCAATTCGATCACATCGCTGATGCGTTTAACCGGGGCCGATCGCATGTCAGAGGTGAATTCGGAATCCCGAAACACGGTCAGCCCTTCTTTGAGGCACAATTGGAACCAGTCGCGGCAGGTGATGCGGTTGCCGGTCCAGTTGTGGAAATACTCATGCGCGATAATTGCCTCGATGCGTTCGAAATTCCCATCGGTCGAGGTTTCCGGGCTGGCCAGAACAGCCGATGAGTTGAACACGTTCAAGCCTTTGTTCTCCATCGCGCCCATGTTGAAGTCATCAACCGCGACGATGTTGAACACATCCAGATCGTATTCGCGCCCATAGGTCTGTTCGTCCCATGTCATCGACTTTTTCAGGGCACCCATACCGAAGGCACATTTATGTTCATCCCCCGGACGCACCCAAAGGTTCAGCGCCACATCGCGGCCGGAACAGGTGGTGAACTGGTCGGAATGCGCAATCAGATCGCCCGCGACCAATGCAAACAGGTAGGCGGGTTTGGGCCAGGGATCGTGCCAGGTGGCAGAGCCGTCTTTGTTCGCGCCGGGGTTGCCGTTGGACAGCAGCACAGGGTGGGGCCCGTTGATGTGAATGGTGAACACCGACATGACATCGGGGCGGTCCGGGTAATAGGTGATCTTGCGAAAGCCTTCGGCCTCGCATTGGGTGCAATACATGCCGTTCGACATATACAGCCCTTCCAGGGCGGTATTGCCTTGCGGATCAATCTCGACCACGG
>DAOUQK010000372.1 GCA_030625695.1 Paracoccaceae bacterium
TCGTCTCCCGGACGGGCAAAGTTGCGGGCGATCACATCCAAAAGCTCTTCTGACCCGTTGCCACAAATAATCGTCCCGGGATCCAGCCCGTTCATCTGCCCCAACGCCTGACGCAACGCATCACACCCCGGACCGCCATAGCGGTTTGCGATGGGGGCACAGGCGGCGATGGCTTTGGCAACCTTGGGCGTCGGGCCATAAGGAAGTTCGTTAAATCCCAGATTGATCAGTGGCAGGCCTTTGGGTTGGGCCCGTGATATCCGCCCTCTTACACCGAGCGGCGTGATATATGGACTGGGTCGGCCTGCGTGGTTGGTGTGGTCCGCCATTTGAACGTCCTCAGGAATTACATAGTGTATCGTATAAGCGTATCGAGGCATTAGAAAGGGCTCGGGTTCATCGTTTTGACAGTATCGCCTTGACGCGCCGCAAATGGTCTGGAACGTCAGAGATTGGATTGGGTCCGCTCATGGGAGGTTAGATAGACCAATGCGTGATAACCAGATTTGCGGCGTCGTTACCCCGCTTTTGACGCCATACAATGATGATCTGTCGATCTGCGATGATCTTTATCTGCAACATGCGGCAGATATTCTGACCCAAGGCGCGCATTTTCTGTCGCCATTTGGAACCACCGGCGAGGCGCTTTCGAATTCGGCGCGTGAACGTATGGGGGTTCTCGAGCTTCTGGTGTCGTCAGGCGTTGCAAACGGTGGCCAGCTTATGCCGGGCACCGGTCTGTGTTCGCTGGAAGAAACGATTGCTTTGACGCGGCATGCATATGATTTGGGGTGCGCTGCCGCCATGTTGCTGCCGCCCTTTTTCTATTCCAATCCCGATGACGAAGGGTTGTACCGATATTTCAGTCAGTTGATTGAAGGTTTGGGTGCCAAAACGCCAAAGATTATCCTCTATCACATCCCGCAGAACACCGGCGTGGCGATATCGCCAGACCTGTCGGCGCGCCTGAACACGGCGTTCCCGGAAATTGTGGTGGCTTATAAAGACAGCTCGGGTGATTGGGACAATACCGTGGCGGTGATCAATGCAGCACCCGGTTTGGCGGTGTTTCCGGCGTCCGAGACGGTGCTGAAAAAGGGTATGGATCTGGGCGGTGCGGGCTGTATATCGGCCACTTGCAATTCAAATGTGGGCAATATCCGCGCCATGTATGACGCCGTTCTGGCCGGGGACGAGGACCTGATTGCAGGGCTGCAACCGGGGCTGGAACAGCATCGGATGGCGGTTCAGACTGCAGGTCTTATCGGTGGGTTGAAAAGCCTGAAGGCCGCGCGCAGCAAAGACCCGAGATGGTTGAACCTGCGCGCGCCACATGTGAACGCGGACCCGGACTTTGGTTTGAATTTTGCGCAAGGTTAAAGTCTGGCGCAGGTATGGGGGTGTAAAGAGGTCTTTCAACTGGTGGACGATCAGGTTGTTTCGCCACTTTGAAGAATTCGGCCGCCTGTCTTTCACAATTGCGGCGTCTCTGGTCACCCCTGATATAAATCTGCCCACCACCGACCGGTCTCAAACGTTCGTAGGGTGTTTGCATTCATAGGGGCGGCGGGGTGAAACCCCGCCCTACGGCCCGGGTAAACGTCAGGGACAGGGCGGATTGGTTTTATTTTGTCTCTAAATCCCGCTGATATATCCAGTCGTGATCCGGGTGGTTCTGAAACCGCCATTTACGCAACGGCCCGGCCATGACGTTAAGGTAGTACATCTCATAGCCATAAGGTGCGCCGCACGGATGGTGCCCACGCGGCACCAACACCACGTCGCCATCGCTGACGGCCATGGTTTCATCCAATGCGCCGTCTTCGGTAAACACCCGTTGAAAGCCAAACCCCTGTGACGGGTTGAGCCGGTGGTAATAGGTTTCCTCCAGATAGGTCATCTCCGGGAAATTGTCTTCGTCGTGACGATGCGGCGGGTAAGACGACCAATTGCCTTGCGGCGTGAACACTTCTGTCACCAGAAGGCTGTCGGCTACATCGCGGTTTTCCATGGCGATGTTGTGGATGTAACGGGTGTTACCCCCCTTGCCGCGCCCTTCCAGTTCAATGCCTTTGGGGCCGATCACCGCCGGTTTGTGACCGCCCTTACCTGGGGCAGTGCAGACCGCAAGCGTCAGGTTGGTTGTGGCCGTGGCCGTCCACTCGCCGTCGTTGGGGATATAGACGGCATGGGGCGGGGTGCGTTCAAACACGCTCATCCTGTGGCCCAAGAGGCCAAAGTCTTCGCGGCCGCTGGTTATTTTTGCCTTGCCTTCGACCAGTACCAGAATGACCTCGCGGTCACCGGTTGTCTCGCTCACCGTTTCACCGGGATTCAGATGATAAAGGCTAAAACCAACATAATCCCAGCCCGCATTCTCTGCGGTAATATCATGGACCTTTCCGGACATCCCGGCAGGTTTCCGCAACAAATCAGCCATCAGATTATCCTTTATCCAGCCCCGCCTTGCGGGCCATTTGTTTCAACGCTTTCAGCCCCATGGATTGATATTCAAACGGATCACGAACCGCCGGATCCTGCTCGGCCTCAATCACCAGCCAACCGTCATAGCCATGCTCGGCGGCGACCCGCAAAACCGGTTCAAACGCCACGCCGCCAGTCGTGCCGCCGGGCACGGTAAACACTCCGCGCCGGACCCCTTCAAGGAAAGACAGCCCTTCGTCCCTGACTTGCGCCATTACCTGAGGTCGCACATTCTTGGCGTGCAAATGCCCGACCCGATGCATGTATTTGCGCGCCAACGCTTCGGGATCGGCCCCGGCAAACCATGCGTGGCCCGTGTCCAGCAACAATTCGGTGGCTGGGCCAGTGAAGGCCATAAAGGCGTCAATCTCAGGCGCGGTTTCGACAATCGTACCCATGTGGTGATGGTAAACCAACCTTAGCCCCTGTTCCGCGCAAAATGCGGCAACCGCCTCGACATCCGCGCCAAATCCGGCCCATTGTTCGTCCGGCAAGACCGGCGACAGGCTTAGCGCCAGATCATCCCGCCCGTGGATCGCATTTGATGTTTCGCACACGATGCAAATCTCGCAGCCCATTGCCTTTAGCAAGTTCAGATGCGGTTGGATCGCCTGTTTTTCCTGTTCAACCGAATGGGTCAACAGGTTCAACGAATGCCAACCTGAGATAAATCGCAGCCCATGCG
>DAOUQK010000238.1 GCA_030625695.1 Paracoccaceae bacterium
GTCATTCTGAGTGCACACGAAAGCGCGTCAGCTCCGGAACAGGTGGAACGGCGCTGGCAATTCGTCGCCGCGAATATTAAGCGGGCGGTAAACGGTGAGCCGTTGGAGAATATGGTTTTTGAGGGAAAACTGCCCATCAGCGGCTGATGTACTCAGCTAGGCCGAATTATTCACCAGACTTCGTCTATTTCCTTCCGGCGAGTTGGAGTGGCCGGGTTGACGGCGACGGCTTGATCTGAGTCTTGGTCTGCGTTGAAGGCTGATATCTGGGGGCGTTCGGGCTGCTGCTGCCGCCTTGTTCAGTAAGCGGCAAATGGTCAGCGTATTTGTTGACCAGGATAGCGGAAGTTCGCTGCGATTTTCTCGAACGACTGCTTTGCAGACATCAGAATCCGGTTCAACCCGAGGTTAAATATAATCCAAACCGGCGGTTCAGAAGCTACTCTTCTTGTTGGCTATCAATTGACGCGTGTTTTTACCGGTGATTTGACATTTCTGCCTGAACCATGTGGGAACTTCGAAGATTCATCTGTAAACACGATCTTTAACCAATTGGCGAACTCCTTAACGGGAGCACGCAGTGGGCCAGGTGGGGTCACAGCCCAATAGGCTACTGGGGGCATGCCGCTCAGTTCGATGGCTTGCAATCGCCCGCAAGCAACATCGTTTCGGACAAGGAAAGCGTTTGCGATAAGCGCACCGTAGCCTTCTCGTGCTGCGTGAAGTGAATCGCCTAGATTGACAATATTTAGGCCGTCAGGGTCCATTCCCGCGGCTCGCAGAAGCTTTATTTGCCAATCAAGATCAGGGTTGGCCAGCCATGGCAAATCACTCAGATCGAAGGGCTCCGATTTGAGCAATTGCGGAGCGGCTACGGCTATCCATTTTGTGTCCACAAGATGCTGCGCGTTGAGCCCCGGATAGTGGCCCTCGCCACCGCGGATGGCCAAATCAAATCCGTCCTTGATGATGTCTTTGTAGCTTTGGCTGGGCATTAGCGAGACTTCAACACCAGGGTGTTTTTGCCAGTATTCCGCCATACGGTTTAGCAGGAATTCATCGACAATACTTGGAGTCGTAGTAATGCGAATGCCGCGATTCTGCTCGATGTCGCGCAGGGCTTTGATGCCCTCATCGATGGCACCAAAGCCCTGCGCCAGAGATCGAGCAAGCAGCGTACCGTGCTCGGTCAGTACAATACCTCGACCCTCGCGACGTACCAAGCCGAGACCAAGTTCCGCCTCAAGAATACGCACTTGCTGGGAGATTGCGGCAGGCGTGACATTTAGTGACCGCGCAGCTCCGGAGAAACTGGCACACTTGGCGGCGGTATCGAACGCACGAAGTGCGGAAAGTGACGGTAGCAACTTCCAGTCAATATCCATCTTTAACCTGAGCTAAACTATTAGAAATATTCCTGTCTCGCGAATCTCGCACGTTCAGAGTAATTAAAACAGGTGAATTAATCAATCGGAGCACCGGCGATATGTTGATCATTGATACCAATCTATTATGTGCAGTAACGAAATATGAGCCGTCTGGACGTCTTCGAGCCGGTCACGCGTCGCCCTCTGTGACACAATCAAGTAGCGGGTGGCGCATTTTGATAGCAAAAATCTACCGCGCCATTCGTCAATTGAAACCACCCTCAATCGGACCGATAGCTGGCATTGGAGCCCGTCGAGAGCCCGATGCGGAGGTCGTTGTTGCGTGGCACGCAAGGCTTAAAAAAACCGAGCGCTTCATTAAGGTATGTTATCGTGCGTCATAAAACCGACTGCTGATCGAGTGAAACCGCAGACAAAAGGTACTGACAAATGGATGGGGTAGCCGCAATCTCCAAGAACCGGGAAAAATGGGGGAATTTGATTAGCGCGGCTTTTGCTCGCGCGGCGTTGGGTTTCCAGTTTCAGTCTCTTCCAGCGCTTGCACCTGCCTTGGGAGCCACACTTGGCCTGGAACTGAAGGATGTCGGCATTCTGACAGGAGCCTATATGCTTCCGGGTGTGCTAATTGCGCTTTTGGCCGGTGCGATCTTGCAGCGTGTCAGTGGACGTTCAGTCATTTTGACCGGCCTAGCTTTGATGGTTTGTTCAGGTTTTCTCGCTTCCACAATTGGCGGATTCAATGGCGCACTAGCCTCGCGCCTAGTTGGCGGCGTCGGGGCCGTTTTCGTTACTGTCGCAACGCTGAAGGGCATCTTTGATCTTTTTTCCCCATCTGAACTTCCATTGGCCAACGGAGTTGTGAGCGGTGCCCAACCTTTCGGCATGGGCTGTGCTCTACTCGTTTTTTCGGCCCAAGGCCAAGGAGCCAATTGGGAAATGGGGATGTTCGCAACTAGTGCGGTCGCGGTATTGGCGTTCATCGTAGTGTGGAAACTGTTTCCCACCAAAAAACCAGTGCGGTTGGAGCGCCGTAGGAGCGCCGCAAGACAAATTGATCAGATTGGATGGGCCAAGTTGCTTCTTGCGGGGCTGACGATCATGTTGTTTGTAGGCTGCTTTTTTGCTTTTCTTAGCCTTTTCCCTGCGTTTCTGCACGCGGCTGGCTGGAATGCCACAGATGCCGGATTGGCGCTGGGCGCACTGGGTTGGGCACCAATTATAATGGGGCCGCTTGGCGGCTTTTTTGCTTACCGAACAGGACGGCCCACCTTGATGGCGGCAATCTGCATTGCTATCTGGGGACTTGCCGTTGCTGTTACCGCCATAACGGGTCCTGCATTTTGGCTGATATTTGTGATGATCATTTTTGGACCACTGCCTATAGGTGTCGTCATGTCAACCGCTGCGCGGGCTGTCAATGCAGAGGCGCACGGGCTCGCAAGTGGAATCTCGATGGCCTTCATGTTTTTTGGAATGTCTGCAATACCAGCGGTCGCGCCATGGGTCGGCGACATCTTCGCTACCACACCAGACGCTCAGCTATCAGCAGCAATCCTCTTTTGCGGAATTTCCTTTTTTCTCTCATTGCTACCACTTTCAGCTTTTGAGTGGCTCTCCACACTAAAGAATTCGCGATAATCTCGAGGGTGCAGAGTTGGGTGGGTTCCGATCTTTGAGTTGAAGAACTAAACGGCGGCTATGCCTCGCTGCCCGACGAATGGCTATTCTGGGGAAGCTGCACCGCGGCACCAGATCGACCGGTGAAAGGCAGGAATGGGCCGTTCGTGTCGGCTTTTGGTGGTGCGCCATCGTTCAGAATGCCGCAGTGCGGAAGGTGGTTTGGAGTCCCGATCTGCAACTCAACGCCGAGGCCTTAATTGTTTGAAGCTGCGGGTTCGAATGGTCAGGTGGTCATTCTATCCCCAAGTCGACGGCTCCAGCTGGAAAAGCATTGCCAGCTGCTCGTAGACCGCCGGTTCACTACGTTTGAGGGCCACTGGTTTTTCAAAGAACACCTCAACCGCCACCGCGAAAAACTCTTCTTGTCCAACCGCGCCGTAAGCGTCAAATACCGTCTTGCGACCCGCTTGGACATGTTGAACGTGACTCTTGTATGCTTTGACGAACACGCGTTCCCAGTCAGCGAATTTCTGGCTCCTGCTAAGGTTCGGGGCACCGTCGGTGTGGCCGGACAGGTCGTCGATCTGGTGGGCGAATTCATGAAAGACGACGTTGTGGCCGTCTTTGTCGTTGATGGCACCGTGTTTGGTATGCGCCCAGGAAAGAATGACCGGACCCCGCGACCAGCTCTCACCCGATCGCACCGTTTCGCGTTCCGTGACGACATAGCCATGGCGCTCTTTTTGTAGCGACTTGAACGCATTCGGATAGATGAGAACCGTGCTTAGATGCTTGTACCACGTGTCGGTATTGACGATGAGAAGGCAGGCTTGCGCCGCAATGGAAAGCCGCATTTCCTCGGTTACTTTCAAACCGTTGCACCCAATGTATTCGATCTGGTTCAGAAACACATTGATCTTGCCTTCGAGCTTCCCGCGCAATTCTGACGGAAGCTTCCGGATCAAAGGGACCTGTTCGGCAACGATGGCGCGCTGATCATCTGAAAGCGCTTTTGCGAGAAGGCTTGTGTGGATTTGTCGTCTCGACCAGTACCGGAACCCAATTGCGCCCGCGGCGACAAGCAAGAGGATAAGAAAAACTGTCATGGGTGCCTACCTCGCCAACCGTACAATACCTAGCATAGTTAAGTATCGGTTGGAGCAAAACAACCGGCGACATTGACTGGCATTTACTGCAAGGAGTTGAGCAAGATCAAATGTCGGATCCGTCCGTTCAGTCGACCTTAGCACCTCAAAATTCTGCGGCAATGCTTCAACGTTTGCAATGGCGGGCTGCAACGCGGCATTTGAAAATGTCACCAATTTCAGCAAAGGGCCGACGCTCACGGCCGCCTAACTTTTTAGGTGTGGTCAACACACTAGATATTTATGCGAGACCGACAGAGTGTAGGCTTTGAGAACGGTCAAAATTCAGCGGCCAAACCAATGTGGCGCGTCGCCTTCCGACCACGGCACGTACTTGGTCATGATCTGAGCAAAAGCGGCGCTTTCTGTGAAACGATTCAACCAAGCAATCAAGTCGGGCCAAACTTGTTCATCAAACCAAACGCGATCCGTGTTTGCGAATTGACGCACAAACGGTAGGATCGCTTGGTCTGCGATTGTCGGACGATCCCCAAATAACGAGCTCTGTCCTTTCAGGCGCTGATCCAGTTTGAGCAGAAAAGCGGTGGCTTTGCTGCGCTCGGCCCCTGCATCTAACTCAGGAAAACGGGACGCGTATTTGGTGTGATCCAGCGCAGCTTTGAATGGGCCATCATTTGTATCAATCAGATTCCAACCTTCTTTAGGCATGTCCAAAAGTCGCTGCGGATCGCTCTGTTCAAGCGCCCAGAGCATGATGTCGGCGCTCTCATCCAGCACCCTGCCGTTCGCGCGAAGAGCGGGCACCGTGGCAGAGGGTGACGTTTCCAGAAACGCAGGCGGTTTGTCCCTCAGTAGAATTTCGCGCAGCTCAACTCTGATGCCAGCACTCATTAACGCAAGGCGTGCCCGCATGGCATAGGGGCAACGACGAAAGGTCCAAAGGATCGGGTGCTGAGACATGTCTGAAGCTATCCAGCGACGCGCAACGCGGTCAATTGAATACTGCCTACTTTCGACAGTTTGTTTCTACGGTATGCAAGACCTTCGTTGGATGCGTTGCGCCCATCAATGGAAGTAGCGTGCAATGAGATACTAACCCGCATCGATAACAATGTGTGACACTGGACAAAGTTGCCATTGTATATCGCCTATAAAAAGGGTCCGAATTGGTGCCGCAAGTTGTATTTTGTTGCGGCCTTCGCATCCGGTGCGTATCGCCACTCAAAAGGGTTTCGGCGGCATAAGAAGCGGGGTAACGCAATCCCGGCGCGCCGCTTGGCAGCTTGGACCCGCTGGTGCAGGGCGACAAGTGGAGTACTTTCAGCCACCCCAACCTCGCGAACGGCCCAAACCGGACCTTGACCACAGCATCGATATGCTGCGTAGCCGCCCGTCACTCCAGACATTGGTGCGTCGCGCAGCAATGGACTTCTTCAACAAAATACGCCCTTCGTGTCGAAATGTGCATGGTGCAGCATTAGTCGCTGAGGGCTTTATCACGAAATAGCTCAAACTTTGCTTGACCCATTCCCCTCAATCCGGCCACACTGATTTTCGAACTTTGGATCAGAAGAGAATTGCATGTGCTGGAGCGAAACCGCAACGATTTCCATGGTTGGCATCGGGGCTGCTGTCACTGTCATAACGGCCCGAAGGGGCGAACCTAAGGCAATCTGGCTGACGCTCGGTTATTTCACGGCGATGGAGGCCCTACAGGCAATAGGTTATACCGTAGTCGATGAATGCGGTTCATCCACGAACCAGTCTGTCACCCTGCTTTCCTATCTTCACATTGCTTTCCAGCCA
>DAOUQK010000021.1 GCA_030625695.1 Paracoccaceae bacterium
GTCGCGTTCATTTGCGCTCAAACGAAAACGCATCACGAACCTGTTGAGGTGATTGAAGCGCAACTTGATTGTGAAGTACAGTTTTTCAGACAGATATTTGTGCATCTCTTGAAAAGAAGAAAACGGGCCGATGGCAACAGATTCCAAAACCTCCCAAACTGCATCGGTTTCCTACAAGGCTGCCCTAGTCACCGGCGGGGCCCGCCGTTTGGGTCGCGCAATGGCGCTGGGTCTGGCGCAGCGCGGTATCGACATCGCGTTGCATTACAACAGCAACGCGGCTGAGGCCGAAGTGACCGCCAGGGAAATCCGTGCGCTGGGCGTCAATGCTGTGACGTTACAGGCCGATCTTCTGGACTTTGATCAGACCAACACATTGATTGAACGGGCGCGCGATGGCTTGGGGAAAAATCTGGACGTGCTGATCAACTCTGCGTCAATTTTCAACTATGACACCCTGAAAACCGCGACGCAGGAAAGTTGGGACATGAATGTCGATTCCAACCTGCGCGCGCCGTTTACCCTGACCCAGAAATTTGCCGATCAGGTGCCCAAAGCCGTCCGGCAGGACAATGGCGAGATGCTGGCGCAGGCAACAATTGTCAACATGATCGACCAAAGGGTCAGAAAGCTGACCAAACACTACATGACCTATACCTTGGCCAAAACCGGCCTGTGGACCCTGACCCAAACCAGCGCCCGGGCCTTGGGGCCAGACATTCGCGTCAACGGCATCGGGCCGGGGTCGACCATGCAAGGCGCCGATCAATCGGACGAACAGTTTCTGGAACACCGCTTAGGCTCGGTTCTGCAACGCGGCGCCAACCCCGAAGATATCGTCGCGGCGATGAACTTTCTGCTGGATGCGCCGACCTTCACCGGTCAGCTTTTGTGCATCGACGGGGGGCAACATCTTTGACAGCCTGACCAACATGTGAAGAAATCGTGAAAATTACCGGGTTTCAATTCAGTACAAAAGGGACTCAAGCTGTCTGAGAAAGGTACAAAATGGCACTTAGTCTGCTGACAATGGCAACATGGTACATTTACGCGGGCGGTGCTGTGGCGGCTGTATTCCTGACAATTGGTCTGGGTCGACTTGATGAAAACGCAAGCGACGCATGGATTTTCCGCCCCCTTCTGATCCCCGGCGTCCTGCTGATCTGGCCTTTGGTTCTATGGCGTTGGCGTGTGCTGCACCGGGGTGAAAACAAGCTGGATCGCCACCGCATGCCGCGCGCCGCACAAGACCGGATCGCATTGGCCTTTGTTTGTGCCATCCCGCTGATCATTGGTATCGCCTTGATATCACGTCAAAATCCCGATGCTTTGGCCCCGCCCGTCTTGTTGGAGGCTGCGAAATGAGCGTTAGTTACGTCCCCGTCCAATGGAACCCCAACAAGTGGAAATATGACGCGGTGCTGATCGCGCTGGTTGTCGTATATATCATTGTTTTCCTGCGCTTAGGCACCCCCGCAGCCGATTTCACCCGCCCGGTTGACGGCGCAATCCTGCGCATCCGCGCCTTTGGCAGCTGCGCCTTTTTGATGCTGACCGTCATCCTTGCCATTGGCCCACTTGCCCGGTTGGACAAACGCTTTGCGCCCATCCTTTACAACCGCCGACACTTTGGCGTGATGACCACAGCGGTGGCCTTTACCCATGCGATGTATGTGCTGGGCTGGTATTTTGCCTATGCGCCTATACCACGGTTAGAGGCGCTGCTGGTTTCCAACACCAGTTTTGGTCAATTTCTTGGCTTCCCGATCGAGGCGTTGGGGATTGCCGCCCTGCTTATCCTCTCGGTTTTGGCCGCCACCAGCCATGATTTCTGGCTGTCATTCCTGTCTGCCCCGGTCTGGAAATCGCTGCACCTGATGATTTATCCGGCCTATGTATTTGTCGTGGCACATGTGGCTCTGGGCTATTTCCAAGATGCAAAAAGTCCGGTTTTTGCTCTGATATTTACCGGGGGCGCGTTGACTGTGGCCGGGCTTCATCTCGCATCGTGGTTCAAGGAACGGCGCTTTTCACCGTCGACAGAGAAATGGGTAAAAGCTTGTAAACCCAGTGAAATTCCCGACAAACGGGCGGTAATTGTTACCATCAGCCAACAGGAACGGGTGGCGATTTTCCGCACCGGGAATTCGTTTTCCGCCGTGTCCAACACCTGCGCCCATCAGGGCGGGCCGTTGGGCGAAGGCAAGATTGTCTATGGCCACGTCACCTGTCCCTGGCACGGGTTCAGTTACAAGGCGCGCAATGGATGTTCTCCGGCACCGTTCACTGAAAAGATCCCGACCTATAACATGTCGCTGGAAAACGGAGTGTTGTTCATCGACCCCAAGGCAAATCAACCGGGGACAGACGTTGAACCGATCATAGTTGAGGGGGTGGTGCATGGCTAAAGAAAAAGACCCATTCTTTGTCGGTTGGGGAAAAATACCTAAAGATTACAAGGTGTTCCTGATCAGTTTGACGGCCAGCATCATTGCCGTATTCGCCATTCTGTCGTATGCGATTTCATCGACCCAAAGCGACCCGGGCGATGGCGCGCTCATGGGTCTTACCACCGCTGTTGGGATATTGCAGGCCGACCCCTATCCGGTTCTGCATGTGATCAGCAGTGGGCGGTATCAACCGGGTGAAACCATCATTTTAAGCGGCGGCGGTAAGCGTGGCGTAGTGAAACGCGCCGCTGGGTTTGATGGCCAAGTGGTGCGTGCGGCTGGCGTTACAATGCAGCGCGGCGATCTGAACGGGATGCAACTGCGTAGTGGTAAAAACGGCTTGCGCGGTGATGATACCGGTGCGGATGCGTTTACCGTTCGGGTCGAAAATCTGGGTCGCTGGCGTCTGACCGGGGAAATTTGTGACGGCAAATGTCTGAACGGAGCCATGCGCCCAGGCAGGGGGTTGGCGCACAAAGCCTGCGCCAATCTGTGTTTGCTGGGCGGGGTGCCGCCGGTGTTTGTGTCCTCTGCTCCGGTCGAGGGGAGCGAGTTTTTGTTGATGGCTGATGCAAATGGCAAGGCAGTTACCGAGGAAATTCTGAAATTCACCGCAACCTATGTCGAAATCGAAGGCGAGGTTGAACGGCGCGGTGAGCTGCTGATCTTCAAAATATCACCTGAAACCATAAGGTTGGCCCAATGATGTGGCGCTTGGTGGCAATTATTCTGACCGGGGCGGCGATTTGGGCAATCTGGTTCGGCTATGACAATCTCAAGGTGTTGCGCCGGACGGTTTTCTGGGAATTCCGCTATTTCATCTTCACGCTTGGTGTCTTTCTTGGCCTCAGCGCGGTTGAATGGGCGCTGGGCCAAGCAAAGAAGAAACTGTCAGGCGAAAAACCTACTGCACAATGAATTCGGCGTGCAGGGCCCCGGCGGCTTTCAGGCTTTTCAGGATGTCGATCATGTCGCGTGGCGACACGCCCAAGGCGTTCAACCCGGCAACCACTTCGGACAGGGATGCCCCTTCGGGAACTTCGGCCAATGACACGCCTTCTTCGTCCTCGATTGTGGCGGTGGTTCGCGGCACAACCACGGTTTGCCCTTCGGCAAACGGGTTGGGTTGCACCACAATTGGTTCCTCTTCAATTCGCAGGGTCAACCCGCCTTGTGACACCGCGACCCGGCTTAGGCGTACATCATCGCCCATGACAATTGTCCCGGACCGCTGATCGACCACCACACGCGCCTTGCGCTCTGGTTCAACAAGGATGTTTTCAATCCGCCCAAGTGCATGCGCGGTTGAGGCCGCCCGCGTCGCCCTGATGTCGAGCTCAACCGTACCGGAATCGCGCATGACCGAAACAAAGCGGCCAAATTCACGGTTGATCGCCGTTTCAATCCGCCCGGCAGTGGTAAAGTCCGGGTCGCGCAGGGCCAATCGCACCACGGCCAATGAGGACAGTTCAAACTCGATCTCACGCTCAACCCTTGCACCGGACGGGATCACCCCAGAGGTAGGCACACCGCGGGTGACCGAAGCACCTTGCCCTTCGGCAACCGCTCCGCCGGCCAGAATGGTGCCTTGCGCCACGGCAAAAATCTGACCGTCAGCGGCATTTAACGGTGTCATGATCAGGGTGCCACCCATCAGGCTTTTGGAATCGCCGATGGCCGAAACGGTCACGTCGATCTTGCTGCCAACCCGGGAAAATGCCGGCAGGTTTGCCGTCACCAGCACCGCCGCCACGTTTTTGGGCCGGAATTGTTCACCCGATACGTTAACGCCCAGACGCTCAAGAATGTTCGACATGATTTCTTCGGTAAAGGGTGCGTTTCGCAGGCCATCTCCGGTGCCGTTCAAGCCAACAACCAACCCGTATCCGACAAGGTCATTGCTGCGGACCCCGCCAAATTCCACCAAATCCTTAAGCCGGATTGTCCCGGCCTGAAGGGATGCCGGGACAAACAGACAGAACAGGACAAATTGCAGTAATCTCATCATAAGAAACTCAACAAGCTAAGGCGCGACGTGCGCACAGTGACGGCATAAAGGCTCTCAAGCTGGAACTGCACTTCTTCCAGACGGCTGGCGGTTTCAAACGGATCTGCCGCGAGCAGTTCGTTGCGGGCGAAGCCCAGGCTGGTGCGGGCGGCGCCGTTGCGCGCGCTGGCCTCTTCGATGCGTTGCTCGGCATAGCCAAGGTCGGCGCGCAGGCCGGTCAAGGCGTGGTCATTGTTCAGCATGCCTTCGCCCGCCGTGAACAGCAGGATGTTCTGCGTACCCGGATCCAGAGCCAGATCAGAATCGGTGGCCAGAATGGCGACCATCGTGTTGCGCATAACACTGCGAAAGTTGGCGTCATCGGCGCGCAAGGACAGGGAAACCTGTTCATTTGCGCCAACCTGTATCGGTGAAAGTGGGTCGTCGGACCCGGTGTACATCGTCGCCTTGAACCCGCCGCCATCGGCGAACCAATCGTCGACCGCCGTCAGGATATCGCTGACCACCGTCATGCCCGCCACTTCGGCCTTCAGGGCCGTGATCATGGTATTGGCCGAGGCCAAGGGGCTGGTATCCGTGGCAGTGCCGGCAAACAGGTTGCGCCCACCGACTGAGCCGTTCAGGGCGGACAGGATGGTATCCAGGCCAAGGCGCGCCTCGTTGCTGGCTTGTTGTGTGACAACCTGAATCGAGCTGGGGTTGATGGTCAAAAGATTCTGGCCAACTGCCGAAATAACCTCTTGCATACGTTCCAGATTTTGCTGCGAGGCGGATGAAAACAACGCCGCCTCGGTTGCCGAAATCGCATATCCATCGAGCCGGGCCAGATTGTGATCAATATCCGTCAGATAGGAATAGTCACCGGCCAGCCGCCCCCTGATATCAGATGTTTGGCCCGACGTCAGTTCCTGGGTCAGGGTGATCATGGTGGATTTCAGCGCGGCACTGCGGGTTTGCTGCATCAGGCTGAAGGACATGTCGCCAATATTGGTCAAACTCATATTCAAATCCTCAGGATGGCTTGCATCATTTCACCAGCGACTTCGATCATCCTTGCGTTTGCCGCATAGGCCTGTTCGATGACCAGCAACGCCTGCAATTCGGCGTCGGTATCAACGCCCTGATCCAGTTCAATTCGGGTCAGTTCGGTCAGGCTGGCGGCGGCAAAACTGAGCCTTTGTTCGGCCTGACCCGCCTGCTGGGATATCCGTGACAGCAGGGCCGATCCAAGACTGGCCATACTCAGATCACCCGTGCCAAATACGGTTGATCCCGGTGTTCGCCGGTCGGTCAGGATGTCGGTAAAGGCCTGAAGCTGGCTGGCGTCGCCCGGCAGGCCGGGAACGGCGGCACCCAGGCCGTCGCGCAAACGCCAGCTTTCACCGCCTTGGGTCGAATCAACCAACGCATTCACAGCGATCCGCCCGGCAAGGCCAAGTTCATCAACCGGATTAAACGCCACGCCACCATCAGTGAAAAGCCCGGGATCTCCAGGGGCGACAGTCGCGTCTAATCCGGGTGCTTCAAACCGTTCGATCAGATCGCGGGCCACCGCGTCAAGGTCCGCCTGGGCGGACACCGCCAGTTCATCGCGTATCTCAAATTGGGCGGATAAGGTTCCACCGCGCATGGCACCATTGGTACTTCCGGTTTTCACCTGAACACCGTTGATTTCAAGGCCGGAAAGCAACCCGTTGGCCAGGGTCATGCCGGGAACTGTATCGCGCGCCGGGGTAAAGCCGACAGTTGCCGCAGGCCCGTCCAGCAGGATCGCGCCACCATCAGTGTAAAGGGCGATCTTGCCGTGTTCACGTGTCACAATGTTGACCGGAACAATCTTGTTAATCTCATCAACCAGCCTTTGGCGTTGATCCAGCAGGCCCGCATGTTGACCGGCACCCGAACTAATCGACGATAGTTGCGAGTTAATCGCCTGAACGTCCTGCAACGCCTGATTAAGCCGGTTCACCTGAACGTCAATTGCCGCGTCAGCCCGCGTGCGCAATGTACGCACGCCTTCGGCGGCCTGTGCAATCTTTTGCGCCAATCCTCTGGCCTCTCCTACGGCGGTATCAAGGCGTTGCGGTGATTCCGGGTGACTTGCGGCCTGGATCAGACTGGATTCAAAATTGACAATCCGTTGACTGATGGAACCGGGGTCAGTTACCGTTCCGATCAGCGATTCAAGCTGTGAGTGAAAGGTTGATCGCGCATTTGCGGCACCGTATATTGAATCTGACTGACGCCGGTTTGCGATAATTACGGGGTCGGCATGCCGGGTGATGCCGTTGATATGCACCCCCGCAGTAATACTATTCGACGTAAGGCTTAGCGTACGACGCGTGTATCCGGGCGTCTGCGCGTTGGCGATATTTTCGGACACCAGTTCGGCAGCGCGACGTGCGGCCGCCAAGCCGCTGATCGCGTTGTTCATGGTTGATGAAAAGCTCATGAATGGGACTCCTGTTATCAGGCCGGTTTTCGGGCCGGTTGCCCGGGCTCTAATCAATCAGCTTATTCAGCGTTTGATGTTCGTGGTTTCCTGCAACATCTCGTCAACCGTCTGGATCACCTTGGCGTTGGACGAATAGGCCCGTTGCGTCTGGATCATTGCCGTCAACTCACCCGCCACGTCCGTGGCAGATTCCTCACGGGCAAAGGACACGATATCGCCGGTCGGGCCATCGCCCGCATTCCACAGAAAGTATGATCCACTTTCCGGTGAAGGTTTATAGGTCTGTTGATCCAGCGACACCATGCCGTTGGGGTTGGGCAGATCAACCAGCGGCACTTGATAGATGGTCCGGGTTATCCCGGTATCAAAGAACGCCCGTACAAGACCGTTTGCGTCAACTTCCACGCTTGTCATATTGCCCACCGGAATGCCGTCCTTGGAGATCGATACCGGGGCAAAGCGATCAGACAATTGGGTAAGCCCGTTATTTTCGCCAATCATGCCAATATTAATTTCCATCGGGCCGCTACCCACGTTGACAATGATGGCGCCGGTTGCAGGATCATAGGCACCCCCGGTTGTATTGGTCACCGTTGCCAACGTGCCACCTGCCGTCCGGCTGTCGGTAAATGTCACCGTGTATTCACCAATAATTGCATTATTCGACCCGGTATCACGTAATATCATTGTCCATTCATTGGACGAGCCGGTAGCTGGAATGGTGGGAATGAACTCAACCTTGACGTTCTCGGATTTTCCCAGGTTGTCATAATATTCAACTGACAATTCCTGGCTGTCGCCATCAGAGTCAAAGCTGGTTTCCGTCGCGGGAAGGTTGACACCCAGACTCATCTTTGTGGTTGGTTCGCCGGAAACCTGATTGACGTTAATCTGAACCGGCTCCAATCCGTCGGCGGTATCGCGCGGGAAGTTTGGGATCGAGCCGTCGGCCAAAGCCGGCCAGCCCATCAGGACCAGGCCGGATTCGGTGGTCAGATACCCCTGAGCATCGGTACGAAATGATCCGGTTGTTGTCAGCAACATCTCGGGAGAGCCGCTGCCGGCCGCAATCTCAGCGGCTGAGGCGACGGGCAACATGCCTCGACCGCGAACCGCAAGATCGGTTGGGTTTGATGTAGAAACCAGCGGCCCGCGTTCATCAATCAAGCGTTGCGTGGTCGAACGTACCCCCCCGGCGGAATAGGTCCCACCCGGAGACGAGATAACCATCGAAAGGAAATCGGTCTGTACCCGTTTATATCCGAAGGTGGACGAGTTCGCGATATTGTCGGCGATCGAAGCCAGTCGACTGGCATTCGCGGTAAGCCCGGCAATTCCGGCGTTAAGCGAAGAGGATATGGTCATGAACGCGCCTTTCTGCTGCATCAATGTACGTGTCTTGATGCAGACCCTAGCGCCTGTTGGTTTAACACAGGGCTAACACATAAAATCGTTCATATATCTTCTTGCCAATAGCTTCCTATCAGCGCCGCAGCAGAATAATCTCGACCCGGTTGTTGCGTTTGGCCATCGGGTTGTCCACCGCCAGTTGACGGTCCGCATGCCCGGTGACCCGTTGAATCCGTTCAGGTTCCATTCCCGACCCTTCAAGCAACCTGCGCATCCGGCTGGCGCGGGCGTTCGACAGGTTCCACACCGGGTTATTCGCCAGAACAACCGGATGGGACCGGATATGCCCGCCAAGGGCAACGTTATTGGTGACCTTGCCGGTCACCCGGGCGATTATCCGCGTCAGATCGCGCAGCATTGGCGTGGGCCGGTCAGTGCCTTGTTCGAACAAAGGCACGCCTTCGGTCGCAAATAATTCGATGATCAACCCTTCGTCGGTGACACGGGTGACGATGTGTTTCAGCGCCTCATCCGTGACCAGGCTTTCGCCGCCCCGCCCCATCAAAGCCTCTTCAACCGAGGAAAAGTCCTCTTTCTGAGCTTCCAGGTCATCCAGCGTTTCTACCCCCAAAGTGCCGCGTGACTTGTTGGAATTCTGCGGGTTTTTAGCGGTTGCGCCAGACCCGTTGCTGAGCAAGGTTTCTTCGGTGAACATATTGTCGCCGCCAAAAGCCCCATCGCCCCCGCCCGATGTCCGGGCAATCGGAACCGACGGCGTAAAGTAATCCGACAGTCCTTTTCGTTGTTGTTCTGTTGTCGCGTTCAACAACCACATCAACAGAAAAAACGCCATCATCGCCGTGACAAAGTCCGCATACGCGACCTTCCACGCTCCGCCGTGGTGCCCCCCGCCGGAAATGGCCTTCTTTCGTTTGATGATGATTGGCGCGACATTCGTCGACGCAGCCATACCACTCACCTTTTATTCACCCAGGACCGGGATAACAGAAGGGGTGTTAAGGCGTGCTTAACATCTAAAACTGTAGGCAAATTTGGTAACGGTTTGGTCAGAGATATGAACAATCTCTGACCTATGGCGTTTCCAGTTTTCACAGATACAGAATATCATATTGCCCACCGAGGCAGCCTTTGTTTACACGGGCGGTCGGTGGGCAATATGATTCACTGTTAAGTGCAAACGCCTTTGGGTTTGCTAGCCTGCGTCGCTTAACAAAACATCTCCGTATTGATCACGCAGCTTGTTCTTAAGCACTTTGCCAGTGGCACCGAGCGGCAGTTCATCAACAAAGATAACCTTGTCCGGCACTTGCCAACTGGCGATTTTACCATCGTAAAAGCCCAGTAAATCGGCCTCGGACACATCTGCGTCCGGTTTTTTGACCACACACAGAACCGGGCGTTCATCCCATTTGATGTGTTTGGCGGCAATCGCTGCAGCACTGGCCACCGAGGCATGCGACATGGCTATGTCTTCCAATTCGACCGTAGAAATCCATTCGCCACCCGACTTGATGATGTCCTTGGACCGGTCGCGAATGATCATGAAACCATCACCGTCAACAGTCGCCACATCCCCGGTATCAAACCACCCATCGTCGGTCAAAGCCGAGCCGCCGCCCTTGAAGTAGCTTTCGACAATCCAGTGGCCGCGGATTTGCAGATCACCCTGGGTCTTTCCATCCTCGGGCAGAACGGCACCGGTATCATCGACCAGCCGCAGTTCAACCCCGAACGGAGGCCGCCCCTGACCCTCGCGAATCGCTGCCCGTTCGGCGTCACTAAGGGCGCTGTGTTTCTGCAGCAACTGGTTCAATGTTCCCAGTGGGCTGGTTTCGGTCATGCCCCAGGCGTGGACCAGAGCAACATCATATTTGGCAAACGCCGGGATCATTACTGTGGGCAAGGCCGACCCGCCCACGACGGTTCGCTCAAGGCTTTCAATTTTGCTTCCGGTGGTTTCCAGCGCGCCAAGCAGGCCCATCCAGATCGTCGGCACACCCAAAGCCATGGTCACGCTCTCGCTGTCGATCAGCCCGACCAGGCTGACCCCATCCAAATTTGGCCCCGGCAGCACCATCTTACACCCGACCGCAGCCGCCACATAAGGAACACCCCAGGCGTTGGCATGGAACATTGGCACAACAGCCAGAATCGTATCCCGGGCCGAAAGCGCCATACCGTCCGGTTGATTGCCGCCCATCGTGTGCAGAACGGTCGAACGGTGGGAATACTGAACCCCTTTGGGATTACCGGTGGTGCCAGAGGTATAACACATGCTGGACGGCATGGTTTCGTCCAGGTCCGGCCAGACATAATCGTCGCCCTCGGCCGCCAGCAATTCGTCATAAAACAACAGCCCTTCGACCATTCCGGCCAGTTCTTCGTCGCGCGGGCCAAGATAGATCACATGTTTGACGGTTTTCAGATGCTCACCCAGCTTGGCCGCAACAGGGATAAAGGTTTTGTCCAGGAACAGCACCTGATCTTCGGCGTGGTTGATGATATAAATCAACTGCTCGGGAAACAGACGCGGGTTGATCGTGTGGCACACCATCCCGGCCCCGGCGACGCCGTAATAAACCTCAAGATGTCGGCGGTTGTTCCAGGCAATCGTGCCGCAGCGCTCGCCCTGTTTGACCCCCAGCTTTTCCAGCGCCGACGCCAGTTTGCGGGAATTCGCCTCGATTTCACTCCAGGTTGACCGGGTCACACCTCCGGTGGTCTCAACCGAAATCACTTCGGTATCGCTGTGGTAACGACCCGCATGTTTGATCAGTGAACTGATCGTCAGCGGTTGGTGCATCATGGTTCCGGTCATCGTCTTCTCCCTTTGGTCGTCGCGATTGGCTCTGTTCAGATACGGCCTTGGCGATCATCATATCAAGGCGCCTTGTAATGGCCATAGGGTTGCGGCGCTACTGTGGTTGAGCTGTATCGACGTATCGTCACTCGTATTTTCCAATCGAAAGAAACCGAAACTAAAGCGAAGAAAGTAGTGGCGACTCGCCTGGCAATCAACTAGTACCAGAATCACTGAACCGGGAACCGTGGTTTGAGACGTTTTTGACCTGAATCCCTTAACAGAATATTTTGTACAAAACGGATGAGTCCATCTGAAATGCAAGTACAAAACGGTCAAAACTCTCCTGATGGGTGCCGATTGTCGGGTTTTTGCAAGCTCAGGCAAAACCGATTTTGGCGTGCGGCACGAACCATGCAACAGCGAAAGCTGGTACCAGGTAGCAAGCGAAAACCTGACCTTTGGGCGAGCAAACCATCATGACGGCGCAAGATCGACAAGATGCAATTCTGGAACTTTTGAAGGCTCGGGAACGGGTTGATGCCAACGCGCTGGAGCAGCATTTTCAGGTGAGCATCCAAACAATCAGAAGCGATTTGCGCGACCTGTCCGAAGCCGGGTTGCTCCAGCGTACCCATGGCGGCGCGCGGCGGGTTATTTCCGCCTCGAACCGTGACTATAGCGAGCGGCGCAAACTGAATGCGAAACGAAAGGAACGAATTGGCGCGCTGGCTGCCTCTTTGATCCCTGACAATTGCTCAGTCACTTTGAACATCGGCACCACCACCGAAACCGTGGCCCGTGCCCTTGGCGGCCACCGTGATCTGGTAATTTTGTCGAATAATATTAATATTATCAACACGTTCATGGGCGCTAAGACCAAAGAATTGATCCTTGTGGGCGGTACGATCCGGCAAAGCGACGGGGCAATTGTCGGCGAAGACGCGGTCGAATTCATCTCACGCTATAAGGTCGATTTCGCGGTTATCGGCGCGTCGGCTCTGGATGTGGACGGCTCAGTTCTTGATTATGACGCCCGCGAGGTTTCAGTGGCTCGCGCCATCCTGCGCAATGCCCGAACCCGCCTGTTGGTCTGTGATACGACCAAGTTCGAACGTACCGCCCCGGTGCGTATCTGTGATGTTTCCGAGCTTGACTATGTGATCACCGACACGGCCCCACCCAAAGGGTTTGCCGACGCAGCCCGCGCCGGTGATACCCAAATCCTGACAACGGAAGACCCTGATGAAACCTGACCAACCCCCTTACGACCTGTTCATCATCGGCGGCGGCATCAACGGCTGTGGCATTGCCCGTGACGCTGCCGGGCGCGGCCTGAAAGTCGGCTTGGCCGAGATGAATGATCTGGCGTCAGCCACGTCGTCGGCGTCGACCAAATTGTTCCACGGCGGTCTGCGATACCTTGAGTATTTTGAGGTTCGTCTGGTGCGCGAAGCATTGATTGAACGCGAGGTTCTGTTGCGGGCAATGCCGCATATTTCCTGGCCGATGCGGTTTGTGCTGCCTTATTCCAACGACATGCGGTTCGACAACACCACGCCGGTTTCCCGCCTGATGGGCGTGTTCATGCCGTGGATGAAAGGGCGGCGTCCTGCCTGGCTTATCCGGTTGGGGTTGTTCCTTTATGACCATTTGGGCGGGCGCAAGATCTTGCCCGGAACAACGACCATTGATCTGCACAAAGATGCCGCTGGTGGGCCGTTGCAGGATCAGTACCGCCGCGCGTTCGAATATTCGGACTGCTGGATTCAGGATGCCCGTCTGGTGGTGCTGAATGCGCAGGACGCGCAGGCACGGGGTGCAGATATTGCCACCAGAACCAAGGTTGTTTCGGCAGAGCGGGTCGGCGACCTGTGGCAGATAGAACTGGTTGATCAGGCTAGTGGCACCAAGCGGCAGGTGACCGCCAGGATGTTGGTGAATGCCGGTGGTCCCTGGGTCAGTGACCTGATCCACAACACCATTGGCGTCAAATCGACCGAAGGGGTGCGACTGGTGCGGGGCAGTCATATCGTTACCCGTAAATTGTTTGACCACGACAAGTGCTATTTCTTTCAGGGGCGTGACGGGCGTATCATTTTCGCCATTCCTTACGAGCGGGATTTTACCTTGATCGGCACCACCGACGCGGAACATGATGATGCCTCGGTTGCGCCCGAGATCACGGCCAAAGAACGCGACTATCTGCTGGAATTTGCGTCGCAGTATTTCAAGACACCGGTGAGTTTGGATGATATTGTCTGGACCTATTCCGGGGTGCGTCCGCTGTATGACGATGGGGCCAGTTCGGCCAGTGCTGCGACCCGCGATTATGTCCTGTCAATGGATAAGACCGGTGGCGCACCATTGCTAAGCGTGTTTGGCGGCAAGATTACGACCTATCGGAAACTGGCAGAAGCCGCGTTGGCCAAGATGGCAGAGGTATTCCCGGAGATGTCAGGCGAATGGACCTCTACGGCGTCGCTTCCCGGGGGGGATTTCCCGGTGGACGGCGTCGAGCGGTTGATCACTGACCTGATCGCTGACTATGCGTTTCTTGACAGTGATTGGGTCGGTCGATTGGTTCGCACCTATGGCACTCAGGCGCGTGAGATTTTGGGCGACGCCAAAGGCATTGATGATCTTGGGCAGAATTTTGGCATGACGGTTACGGGTGCCGAAATGGACTGGGTGATGGAAAATGAGTGGGTTCAAACGGCAGAAGACTTTTTGTGGCGTCGGACCAAACTTGGATTGTCTTTTACGGCGCAACAGGCGGTGGGTTTGGATGAATATCTTGGAAATAGCAGAAATTTGCCGGGGTAAATATGACAAGTTCCCTTGACGGCATTGCAATTCCGACGGAATTTTCCAAAAAAACCTTGTGCCGAAGGGGCAAACCGTTAGGTTACCCTTCCCGGCTTGTGCGTGAAGGAACAGGGATATGAAGATCAGCATCGAACGCGGTACCTTGCTTAAGGCCGTGTCACAGGCGCAATCGGTGGTCGAGCGGCGCAATACCATTCCAATCCTGGCCAACGTGCTGATCGAGGCCGAAGGCGAAACCGTGAGTTTCCGGGCCACTGATCTGGATATTGAAGTGGTCGACAAAGCGGTGGCCCAGGTTGAGCGGGCGGGGACCACCACCGTGCTTGCCACCATGTTGCACGAGATTGTGCGCAAACTGCCTGACGGGGCGCTGGTTACTTTGACGGCTGATGATGCGGCCGGGCGGCTGACGGTTGAGGCTGGCCGGTCGAACTTTTCATTGGCGACCCTGCCGAAAGAGGATTTTCCGGTGATGGCGACGTCAGAGTATCAAACCAACTTTTCTGCCTCTGCCGGGGTGTTGCGGCGGCTGTTCGACAAGTCGCGCTTTGCCATATCCAACGAAGAGACCCGGTATTATCTGAACGGTGTCTATATGCATGTGGCTGAATCTGACGGCGGCAAGGTATTGCGCTGTGTGGCCACCGATGGCCATCGTCTGGCCCGGATTGATGCGGATCTGCCCGAGGGTGCGGGCGACATGCCCGGCGTGATTGTACCGCGCAAGACGGTGCTGGAGCTGCGCAAATTGCTGGAAGACGATGAAATGGAAATCGCCGTTTCCGTCAGCGAGACTAAGGTGCGGTTTGCGACGCCAGATATTACGCTTACGTCCAAGGTCATCGACGGCACGTTCCCGGATTACACGCGGGTCATTCCCCAGGGTAATACCAAGCGCCTTGAAGTCGATGCCAAAGAGTTCGCGCAGGCTGTGGACCGGGTGGCGACGGTGTCGTCGGAACGGTCAAGGGCGGTTAAGCTGGCGCTGGACGAAGATCGGTTGGTTTTGTCGGTTAATGCGCCAGACAGTGGCGCCGCTGAAGAAGAACTGGCGGTGGCCTATGGAGATGAGCCGTTGGAGATCGGGTTTAACGCCAAATATCTTTTGGAGATTGCCAGTCAGGTCGATCGTGAGAACGCGGTGTTCATGTTCAATTCCGCAGGTGACCCGACCCTGATGCGGGAAGGCAATGACCAGAGCGCGGTTTATGTGGTCATGCCGATGCGCGTGTAAATCGCTTTCAGCGATGCCTGCGGCGCGGATATTTATGGACCAAAGATGAACAAGGGGGTGGCTGCGGCTGTGACTGGGGCCTCGACTTTGGCGATTGGCGATCTGAAACTGTCGCATTTTCGCTCGCACAAGCAGGCGCGTTTGGCTTTGGACGGGCGGCCGGTGGCGATATTTGGGCCTAATGGCGCGGGTAAAACCAATATTCTGGAAGCGGTGTCGTTGTTTTCGCCGGGGCGCGGGCTTCGGCGGGCAAGTGCGGCGGATATGGTCCGGCGACCTGAGGCGCTGGGGTGGAAGGTGACCGGTGTTTTACGGTCGCTTGGTCAATTGCATGAAGTTGAAACTTTGTCCGAAGGTGGTGCGGCGCGTCAGGTTCGGATTGATGGCAAACCGGCCAGTCAGGTGGCGTTGGGGCGGATTGCGCGGGTATTATGGTTGATCCCGTCGATGGATCGGTTGTGGATTGAAGGGGCGGACGGGCGGCGACGATTTCTGGATCGGATGGCGTTGAGCTTTGATCCCGGTCACGCCGAGGCGTCGCTGACTTACGAAAAAGCGATGCGAGAGCGAAATCGGTTGTTGAAAGATCAGGTGCGGGATCCGCATTGGTACAACGCTTTGGAATCGCAGATGGCCGGGGCGGGGATGGCGGTGCATCATGGGCGGGTTCAGGCGCTGGAGTTTCTGGAGGCTGCGCAGGCTCAGGCGGAAACTGCGTTTCCGAGTGCCGGGCTGACGTTAATCCAGAGTGAAGGGGAGATGCCGGAAAGTGAGGCGGCGTTTCGTAGCGCTTTGGCGGATTGTCGTGCGAATGATCTGGCGGCTGGGCGGACGTTGGTTGGGCCGCATCGCAGTGATCTTTATGGCGTCTATACGGCCAAGGATGTTCCGGCGCGGGATTGTTCGACAGGTGAGCAGAAGGCGTTGCTGGTGTCGCTGATCCTGGCCAACGCGCGGGCTTTGGCCGAGCAGATTGGAGCGCCGCCGATCCTGTTGCTGGATGAGGTGGCCGCACATCTGGACGGGGATCGGCGGGCGGCACTTTATAGTGAGATTTGCGCGTTAGGTGCGCAGGCGTGGATGACCGGGACCGGGGTAGAATTGTTTGAAGAACTTGGCGATCAGGCACAGTTTCTGAATGTCACTGAGCGGGATGGGGTTTCGGAAACGTCAGCTTTGTGAAGTCTCAAGCTATGGTTCGAGAGCTGGACGGATATTTCATGCATCCGATACGAAACTTCGGACACAATATCTTGTGTCTGACACGTGACATCCCCCTTGGGAATTTGTATAAATCCCCAAACGAATAGAGGAATATCGGCATGTCCGAAGACGCGCAGACGCCAGAAGAATATGGCGCTGATTCCATCAAGGTTCTCAGAGGGTTAGAGGCAGTCCGTAAGCGCCCCGGGATGTATATCGGTGATACCGATGACGGGTCAGGCCTGCACCATATGGTTTACGAAGTGGTGGACAACGGTATTGATGAAGCTTTGGCCGGCCACGCGGATGCTGTGACGGTGAAAATTCACGCGGATTCGTCTGTTTCGGTCAGCGACAATGGTCGTGGCATTCCGGTCGGCATCCACGAGGAAGAAGGTGTTTCGGCGGCTGAGGTCATTATGACCCAACTGCACGCGGGCGGTAAGTTTGACAGCAATTCCTATAAGGTTTCGGGTGGTCTGCACGGGGTTGGCGTTTCGGTGGTCAACGCGCTGAGCGACTGGCTGGAGCTGCGGATCTGGCGCAATGGCAAGGAACATGTCGCCCGATTTGAACATGGTGATACGGTGGAACATCTGAAAGTGGTGGCCGAGACCGAAGGACGGACAGGCACCGAGGTTCGGTTTCTGGCCTCGTTGGATACGTTTTCCAGCCTTGAGTATTCGTTTGAAGTTTTGGAACGGCGCCTGCGGGAATTGGCGTTCCTGAATTCCGGTGTGCGCATCATCCTGATCGACGAGCGCCCCGCTGAGGCGCTGCGCAGTGAGTTGTACTATGAGGGCGGCGTTAAGGAGTTCGTCAAATACCTCGACCGATCCAAAACCTCGATGATGGAAGAGCCGATATTCTTTGTTGGCGAGCGGGATGATATCGTGGTCGAAGTCGCCATGTGGTGGAATGACAGTTATCACGAAACGGTTTTGCCGTTTACCAACAACATCCCTCAGCGCGATGGTGGCGCGCATTTAGCGGGGTTTCGTGGGGCGCTGACGCGGACCATCAACAATTATGCCCAATCCAGCGGGATCGCCAAAAAGGAAAAGATTTCTTTTACCGGCGATGATGCGCGTGAAGGGCTGACCTGTGTCTTGTCGATCAAGGTGCCGGACCCTAAGTTTTCCAGTCAGACCAAGGATAAACTGGTGTCATCCGAAGTGCGACCGGTGGTCGAAGGGTTGGTCAACGAAAAACTGGCCGAGTGGTTTGAAGAAAACCCCGGTCAGGCCAAGATCATTGTCAGCAAGATCGTTGAAGCCGCCCATGCGCGCGAAGCTGCGCGTAAAGCGCGCGAACTGACCCGACGCAAGACGGCGATGGATGTGAACTTTCTGGCCGGTAAGCTTAAAGATTGTTCCGAGAAGGACCCTTCGAAAACTGAACTGTTTTTGGTGGAGGGCGACAGCGCCGGGGGGTCGGCGCAAACTGGTCGTGACCGGCTGACGCAAGCCGTGCTGCCTCTGCGTGGTAAAATCCTGAACGTGGAGCGCGCGCGGTTTGACCGGATGCTGAACAGTCAGGAAATCGGTAATCTGGTGATGGCGCTGGGCACCGGCATTGGCCGGGATGAATTCAACATTTCCAAATTGCGCTACCACAAGATCGTCATCATGACTGACGCGGACGTGGACGGCGCACACATCCGTACCCTGTTGCTGACGTTCTTTTTCCGCCAGATGCCGGAATTGATTGAAGGTGGATACCTCTATATTGCCCAGCCACCGCTCTACAAAGTGGCGCGGGGGCGGTCTGAGGTTTATCTTAAGGATCAGCCAGCACTGGATGACTATTTGATCCAGCAGGGCATTGAAGGCATGTCCCTTCGTCTTGGCACTGGCGAAGAGATAATCGGGCAGGACCTGATCCGGGTGGTTGAAGATGCGCGACGTTTGCGTCGGGTCCTGGATGCGTTTCCGACGCACTACCCTCGCCATATTCTGGAACAGGCGGCAATCGCAGGGGCATTTGTGCCCGGCGTGGTTGATGCTGACCTGCAAGGTGCTGCTGACAAGGTTGCCGCACGGCTGGACCTGATTGCGCAGGAATGGGAACGGGGCTGGCACGGGCGGATCACTCAGGATCATGGTATCCGGCTGGCGCGGATTTTGCGGGGCGTGGAAGAGGTGCGGACGTTGGACGGGCCGATGCTGCGCTCGGGCGAGGCGCGCAAGACCGGGAGTTTCACGCAAGGGCTGCAAGAGGTGTATGGCACGGCAGCAACCTTGCTGCGCAAGGACAAGTCGCAAGCGATTTACGGGCCATTGGGTCTGCTGGCAGCTGTTTTGAGTGAGGGCGAAAAGGGGTTGTCGTTGCAGCGCTACAAGGGTCTTGGGGAAATGAACCCCGGACAGTTGTGGGAAACCACACTGGACCCGGACGCCCGCACTTTGTTGCAGGTCAAGGTGGATGATATGGTTGAAGCCGATGATCTGTTCACCAAATTGATGGGCGATGTGGTGGAGCCACGGCGTGAGTTTATTCAGAAGAACGCTCTGAGCGTCGAAAACCTGGATTTCTAAAGGTATGGTTACCGGTTTGGCTCTGGCAAACCGATTGTTGCAGGGCTAGCGTCGACTAATGAGTACAGCCCACGACATCCATGACAGCCGCTATTCCTGGGGGCGATTGATCGTCACTCTGGCGATTGCGATGGTGGCCAATGTCAGCATTTGGGCGGTGATTGTGATCATGCCGGCCCTTGAGGCTGAATTTGGCTCTGGGCGGGCCGCATCATCCTTACCGTTTACATTGATCATGATCGGATTTGCGTTTGGCAATCTGCTGATCGGGCGACTTGTTGACCGGTTTGGTGTGACGTTGGCGTTGATCGGCGCGTCAATCGGGATTTCTTTGGGATATGGTCTGGCGGTTCTGGCGCCAAGCTTTGCGCTGATGTGTGTGGCGCATCTTTTCCTTGGGCTGGCGACGGCGGTGGGGTTTGGGCCGCTTATCGCTGATATATCGCATTGGTTTCTGAAACAGCGTGGCATTGCTGTGGCGCTGGTGGCCAGCGGTAATTATCTGGCCGGGGCGATCTGGCCGACGTTGCTGTCGGATGTTCTTGCCGACAGCGGATGGCGGATGGTTTACCTGATCCTGGCGGCGATTACGCCGGTGGCGGTCATCCCCCTGTCGTTACTGCTTCGACGTCGGGTGCCGTTAGAGGCGCATGTCCGGGTTGCGGCGGCAACTGCGCTTAGGGCGCGCAGTGCCGGGTTTTCACCGCGGACCTTGCAAATTCTGCTAGGGGTGGCCGGCGTTGCCTGTTGTGTGGCCATGTCGATGCCGCAGGTGCATATCGTTTCCTACTGTATGGGGCTTGGTTATGGGCCGGCGGTTGGGGCCGAGATGCTGTCGTTGATGTTATTGGGCGGCGTGGTCAGCCGGATCATTTCCGGTCTGGTCGCTGACCGGCTTGGTGGAGTGATTACGTTGCTTGCCGGGTCAGTGTTGCAAATGCTGGCGCTTATGCTGTTTTTGCCGTTCGATGGCATGGTTTCATTGTATGTCGTTAGCGCGTTGTTCGGGCTATCGCAGGGCGG
>DAOUQK010000338.1 GCA_030625695.1 Paracoccaceae bacterium
CCGGTCGCGCCTTCAGTTTCCAGCACGACAAGTGACACGCCTTTGGCCCCGGCGCTCGGGTCTGTTTTGGCGGCGACGATGATCAGATCCGCCTGCTGCCCGTTGGAAATAAAGGTTTTCTGCCCCGAAAGGCGGTAAGAATTCCCTTCCCGCACCGCCCGTGTTTTGATCGCTTGCACATCCGAGCCAGTGCCCGGCTCAGTCATTGCCAAGGCACCAACCATTTCACCGGACACCATCCGCGGCAACCAACGTTTCTTTTGTTCTTCGCTACCAAACGCTAGGATGTAATGCGCTACAATCGGCGAATGGATCGGATAGCCCCACGAGGCCAGATTGGCCCGGGTCGACTCAATCATGATCACCGCCTCATGGCCAAAATCACCACCGGCTCCGCCGTATTCCTCGGGCACCGACGGGCAGAGCAGGCCCAACGCCCCGGCTTGGTTCCAGGCGCTGCGGTCAATTTCACCTGATTTGCGCCACGCAGCAAATTTAGGTGCCCATTCAGTATTGATGAATTGGGCTGTCATGTCAGCCAACATGTGATGTTCGTCACTCATCCAGGTCGAAGTTGCGCTAAACTGATCCTGCATCATGTCCCCATTTCAACGCTTACGCGCCTCAAGTTCAGTATTAAACAGCCGAAGCCGATGTGTCAGGTTCTCTTCATCCGTCACGGAATCGAAATTCTCAAACAGGAACGACAAAGCCTCGCCTTCGTCCAGCCCTGCCTCTGATGCAAACCGTTTCAGGCGGCGATAACCATCTTCAGTCATCGCAATCGGCAACCGTCTGGTCAGGCGAAAACGCTTAGCCATGTCACTCCCTCAATATCATCCGTAGGGCGGGGTTTCACCCCGCCATCCCCCTCAAAACTGGTCAGCGTCCAGCGCCATGACCGTATCCGCACCACTTTCAATACGTGCCAGATGCATCGCTGTCGCAGGCAGACGCCGCGCCATGTAATACCGCCCCGTCGCCAGCTTTGTCTCATAAAACGCTGTGTCAGAGGCACCACCCTCCAATGCCTCACGCGCCGCCAACCCCATGCGCGCCCACATCAGGCCCAGGCAAACATGGCCAAACAAGTGCATGAAATCGGACGAGCCGGCCAAAGCGTTGTTTGGGTTCTTCACGCCGTTCTGCATGAAATACATGCCCGCCGCCTGCAAATCCTTCGAGGCCGCTTTCAACGGTTCAAGGAAATCGCGATCAAATGCGCCATCCTTGCCTTTATGTTCTTTGCCAAAGCCCATCACCATCTGGAAAAACGCCATCACATGTTTGCCACCATCCTGGCCGAGCTTACGCCCCACCAGATCAAGCGCCTGCACCCCATTGGCACCTTCATAGATCATCGCAATCCGGGCATCGCGGGTATATTGCGACATGCCTGTTTCCTCGATGTATCCATGCCCGCCAAACACCTGCTGCGCTTGCACGGTCATGTCATAACCCTGATCGGTCAGGAAACCTTTGATCACCGGGGTCAGCAGCGACACCAGCCCTTCGGCGTCTTCGTCATCGGCGCGGTGCGAGGCGTCAATCATCGACGCCCCCCAAAGCAGGAAGGCCCGCGCGCCTTCGGTGAACGACTTTTGATCCATCAGCGACCGGCGAATGTCCGGATGAACGATCAACGGATCAGCCGGGCCATCAGGGTTTTCATCGCCCGTCACCGCACGGCCCTGAAGCCGCTCTTTGGCGTATTCAACCGCGTTCTGATAGGCGGCATCGGCCTGCGAAAGCCCTTGCATGCCCACGCCAATACGCGCCTCGTTCATCATGGTGAACATGGCGCGCATGCCTTTGTTCTCTTTGCCCAACAGGTAACCAGTCGAACCCTCATAGTTCATCACACAGGTCGAATTGCCGTGGATGCCCATCTTTTCCTCGATATTGCCACAGGAAACCCCGTTGCTTTCCCCTAGTGACCCATCCTCGTTGACCAGAAATTTGGGCACAATGAACAGGGATACGCCACGGATGCCCTCAGGCCCGCCGGGGATTTTCGCCAGCACTAGATGGATGATATTGTCGGACATGTCATGATCACCGGACGAGATGAATATCTTTTCACCGCTGATCTTATAGCTGCCACCATCCGCAGGCACCGCCTTGGTTCGCATCATCCCCAGATCGGTGCCACAGTGGGATTCGGTCAGGTTCATCGTCCCGGTCCAGTCACAGGTGATCATCTTGGGCAGATAGGTATCTTTCTGCGCCTCCGTGCCATGCGCCAATATCGCCGAGGCCGCCCCGTGGGTCAGCCCGTGATACATGGTAAATGCCTGATTTGACCCCGAAAACATCTCGCCCACGGCGGTGCCGATGACGTAAGGCATATACTGCCCGCCGTATTGCTCAGGCATATCAAGCCCGGGCCAGCCGCCGGTCCGCAGCTGATCAAATGCGGCCTTGAACCCTTTGGGCGTGCGCACCACGCCGTTTTCCAGGGTGCAGCCTTCGGTATCGCCGACCACGTTCAGCGGGTGCAGCACTTCGGTACTGATCTTGCCGGCTTCTTCCAGAATGGCACCGGTGAAATCTGGTTCCAGATCGTTATACCCGGGCACTGCTGATGCGGTGATATTCAATACTTCATGCAGGATGAACTGGGCGTCTTTGACGGGGGCGGTATAAATAGGCATGGGGCTGATCCTGTTTTCTAAGGTCTTGGCTTGCGTTGGTGGGTATTCGGGTTTTATGTGGGTTTCTATTCGGCGGCTTCGCCATGCAGGGGCGTTGCCTTCAACATGCGCTCGCCCCACCCAAGTTGACCTTTGAGATCGGCAATCGCTTCGCTCAGCTCGGCCTGACGGCGTTCCATATCGGCAAGCCGCTCTCGGCCAACGCTGACACTGCGCGACAGTTGTATATGTTGCTGGTCGCCCACATGGTACAGGTCAAGCAACTGGCGAATTTCCTCAAGGCTGAAACCAAAACGCTTGCCACGCAGGATTAGCTTAAGCCGTGCCCGGTCACGTTTGGAAAACAGGCGCTTTTGGCCGTCACGTTGGGGGAACAACAACTCTTTGGATTCGTAAAACCGCAGGGTGCGGGGAGTTACGTCAAACGCATCGCACATTTCGCGGATTGTCATGGTCTGTTCGGACATGCTGCTGGCTCTCATCATTTGCATCTGATGTGCGATCTGGTGATGGTTGAGGGGAATACAACATAAAGTTGACGTTTACGTAAGCTAAACGCTACGTCACATGTGATCACGCGCCGATTCGGTTGGAAGAGGTGGCTTGAAAGATTAACTTTCTGGATGTCAATCTAAAAATTTCTGAAAAAACCTAACTAATGTCGTCAATTCATGGACAATTTTCTTAATATTTCCTCAATGTTGCCCATTCCTTGATATTTCCTCAATGTTGCCCAATTTGTTCCCTCTTTCAGACTTGGTTCATCTTTATTCAGTCAGGAGACAAAAAGAGGTAAGATCATGACGCAATCAAAAAAACACCAGATCAATGCATCCCGCGGCAATTTCAGCAGGCGGGGTTTCCTGAACCGATTTGCCCGCGATGAAGATGGTGCAATGATAGTTTTTGGCGTCTATGTCATGCTTATCATTCTGATGGTCGGCGGAATTGGTGTTGACCTTATGCGGTTCGAACGCGACCGGGCACTGATGCAGAATACACTGGACCGTGCAGTGCTGGCGGCCGCGGACCTTGAGCAAACTCTAGATCCGGAAGCTGTTGTCAGGAACTATTTTGACAAGGC
>DAOUQK010000012.1 GCA_030625695.1 Paracoccaceae bacterium
GGTTATGGCGTTGCAGGATCATGGGGTTCAGCCCGGGAGTGAACCGGTTTTGGTGACGGGTGCGGCGGGCGGTGTTGGTTCGGTGGCGACGGCTATTTTGGCGAACCTGGGTTACGGCGTGGCGGCGGTGACCGGGCGGCCAGAGGCGGCGGAATATCTGACGTCGCTGGGGGCGACGCAGATTGTGGCGCGTGATGAGATCAACGAGACGGTGAAGCGTCCCTTGGAGGCCGAGGCCTGGGCCGGGTGCATTGATGCCGTTGGTGGCCCGATGTTGGCGCGGGTTCTGGGACAGATCAAGTATGGTGGATCGGTCGCGGCTGTGGGGCTGGCTGGCGGCGCTGGCCTGCCTGCATCGGTGATACCGTTCCTGCTTCGAGGGGTGAACCTTTTGGGAATCGATTCCGTTATGCAGCCTTATGACAATCGGGTTCGTGCCTGGGAGCGGATTGCGCAGGATTTGCCGGTGGATAAGCTGGAGGCGATGATTGTGCCTGCGGGTCTGAGCGATCTGCCGGGTCTGGGGCGTGATATTCTGAAGGGTCAGGTGCGCGGCCGGGTAGTGGTGGATGTGAACGCCTGAAACGCGGTGGGCTGACGGTTTTAGTAGGTGTTGTTCAGACAGCGACACCAACTAACCGCAGCCCGTCCAGAATACGTTCGGCGTCCTCACGACGTTTATACAGTCGAAAAAGCGTTTGCTTGTAGGCCTCCAGATCGAACACTTTTTCGGTGGCGCGGACCCACATTTCAGCGCCTTCTTGGATCCGGCCTGTATGGCCCATGATTGACGCCAGAACCCGTGCGGGTGACCGCTGTGCCGGGTCAAGCTCAAGCGCTTTAAGGCAGTGTTGTTCCGCGGTCGCACAATCACCGGCAACAAAGTGAGCCACGCCCATAAAGGCATGTATCTGAGGGGTTTCATCATCACGTGGCCCAATCCGAATGGCCCGTGTAAGGCTGAGCATCGACGCCTCAAGATGGTCTGGCCCGGAAAACGCATGGGCGTAGCCCAACGCAATGTGCCCGAGGTTGGAGTTTGCGTTTAGCTGAACCGCCAGTTCCGCCTCGGAAATGGCCTTGTTGTGGTCGCCTGCCATCCAGCAAACGGCGCTCATGAGGGCGCGGGCAATTTCGTCATTTGGGTCTTGTGCCACGGCTGACATGGCAGATTGAAAGGCCAGTGGCAAAAGCTCCATTGGGGTCCGCCCACTGAAACCCCAACTCAAGTCGATCGCCAGAAAAAGCCCCAGATACGCCCGGGCGATTGCACTATCGTGCCCATCCGCAATCTCTTGCTGGATGATTTCCTGGGCCAGCAGATTATCGTGTTTCAAATGACGCCTGCCGTGCCAGACCGCTTTCATCAGCCTCTCCCACGCACTTAGATCGTTAACCCGACGCTTGGCGGCGTTGTGTGTTTCAAGACGGGCGATTTCGGTGCTGACAATACCCACGACATTCTGGGTGATTTCGTCCTGGATATCAAAAAGATCACTGACGTCCCGGTCAAAACGGTCGCCCCAAACAGTTTTGTTCGAGGTGGCCTCGGTCAGCTGCGCAGATACCCGCAGTCGTTGCCCGGCGCGGCGTACGCTGCCTTCCAGGACATAGCGAACGCCCAGTTCGCGGGCGCAGGTGGACAGATCCTTTGGTTGGCCTTTGTAGAAAAACGAACTGGAC
This sequence comes from Paracoccaceae bacterium, assembly GCA_030625695.1. Taxonomy (GTDB): domain Bacteria; phylum Pseudomonadota; class Alphaproteobacteria; order Rhodobacterales; family Rhodobacteraceae; genus NVQY01. The sequence goes on from DAOUQK010000012.1 coordinate 1,684, forward strand.
CGTGAGGTGACGAATAACTGGCTGCAACGAGACAAGGCCATAATCATGTCCTCGACCATGCCGTCGGCAAAAAAATCCTGTTCAGGGTCGTTTGACAAGTTGTCAAATGGCAGAACAGCAATCGACGGCTTCAAGATTTCGGCAATAAAAGACGCTTGTGTTTCGGGCGACGTGCCCTTGTTGGCGGACCAGTTCCAGACGCGGACGGCACGGGTGATGTTCTTTAGTTTCTGTTCGCCTGTATCCGTCCAGCGCACCGCCAACTTATCGGCAACTTGCCTGTAAGCATCGTCTGACAGCGAGATACCCCCTGCGGGCGACAGGCCTTCGATACGTGCGGTGATGTTGATGCCATCGCCCAGCAGATCGTCCCCGTCCACCAAAACGTCACCGACGTGGATTCCAATGCGGAAAACAATCTTTTGATCTCGGGTTGCCATTTCCTGTTGCAGCGCCAATGCGGCCTCGACGGCATGTACGGCTGATGGGAACTCGAACAAAAAACCATCGCCCATGGACTTGAAAAGCCGACCGCCACGCGCTTGGGTAAGAGGGCGGATAATCTCAGACTGAATCGCTTGAAGCTCTGAAATTGTCTTTAGTTCGTCTTGTTCGACAAGCCTGGAAAACCCAACGACGTCAGCTGCAACAATTGCAACAAGGCGGCGGGTCATTTCGTGGCTCATTCAAAGACCCTTGTAAGGTGCTGGGTTCGTAGCGTCCTGTTATTAAACAATAGAGGTATGGGCGTCAAAAGCAATAAGTTGAGTTGAGTATAGAAATTGGCACCGGTTGAGCGGTGGTCAGGGGCGGAGTTTCCGCCCCTGCCAATGTCAGGCCGCAAGTTCGTAGGGCTGAAACGCCGGGTCGAGTTCGGTGCCCGCCAGGTGATTGGTATAGTTGGAGTACGTTTTGCAGGCTATGGCCTGGACGATGCCCAATACGTGGCTGACCTCATATCCGGCAGCGAGGAAGGCCGCGACTTCAGCTTGCTCGGGCAATCCGCGCTTTTCTGTCATGATCCGGGTGAATACGGCCAAAGCGTTCAGTTTTGAGTCCGCAAGCGGGGTGCCTGCGCGTAAGGCCGCCAGGCTGTCTGCCGGGACTTTGGACATTTTGTCGGCAATCATTGAATGGGCGGCGGTGCAATAGGTGCAACCATTCACAGCACTGACGCTGAGGAACACGGTTTCCTGTTCCGGTGGGGTAAAGCCTGCGTCCTGACGAAAGCTGTTATAGGCGGCGATATAGCCAGTCAGCACGCCGGGCAACGCGCCCATAAACCCATACATGTTGGGGATAAAGCCAAGCCTGTCTTGCGTGGCTTGCAGGATTTTTGCCACCTCGCCGGTTGCGTTTTCAAGGGTTGCCGGGGTGATGTCGATCAGCGGGGTGTTGGTCATTCTTTTTGTCCTTTTAATTACAGAATGAACATTACATAATTTGCATTTCCCCGATGTTCCAGCTACATTCAGAACGATGAGTTCAAAAATAAATGATCAGGGTGCAATAACGCGCGCCAGAGGTCGACCCAGAGGGTTTGACCAGACTGCCGCCCTTGAGGCGGCGATGCGGGTGTTCTGGGGGCAGGGGTTTGCTGCGGCCTCGGTTGATGTGCTGTGCCGTGAAATGCAGATGCCGCGCGCCAGCCTTTATAAGATGTATGGTGACAAAGAGGGGCTGTTTCTGGCGACCCTGCGCCATTACGGCGAAATACGCTTTGCCCCGGTACGTCAGTTGTTGGAAGGCGGCGGGGATATCCACGCAGACCTGTCGGCGTTCTTTAAGGGGGTGATAGATTTTGCCACCTGTGACCCGCAAACGCCGGGGTGTTTGATTGCCGGGGCTTTGGCAGATACTGCCGGGGCGGATATGCAGATGCGCGCGCGGTTAAAGGTGGAGTTTTCCAAAGTTGAAACCGCCTTGCGGGGCCGTCTGGAGCGGGCACAAGGGGCCGGACAGATTGCCGCCACGCCGGGGTCTGAGGCAATGGCCAAGATGCTGGCGGCCACGGCGCGCGGGCTGATGATACGAACCCGAACCGGCTGTTCAGCTGATGATCTTTATCCGGCGGCGCAGGCTTGTGTCGATATGTGCTGCCACAGGTGAACGCCTGCAGGTGCTGAAATATAGGTTCTGTTTGACGCAAGGTCGGGACGACATGAACTTTTCCCAAGGCTGAGCGGCGGGCTTATCGGCTTGCAGGCAATGGTCATCTCGACCGGGTTGCCGTTTACCCTGATCCTGATGTGCTGGTTGATCTACAAGGGGCTGAAAAGTGAACCGCGCGAGCGGCGCAATCACCCCTTGAAACCGGGCGCTAAATACGCCCACTAATAACAAGGCCCCGGCTTGCATGCCGGGGCCTTGTTTGATTTTGCAGGAGACCTTCCATGAGCGACACCCTATTGGACATCGACTTTGTCCGCGCGCAATTCCCCGCCTTTGCCGAGCCCTCCCTGCAAGGTCAGGCGTTTTTCGAAAATGCTGGTGGATCATATACTTGTAAGCCGGTGATCGACCGGCTGACGCGCTATTACACCCAACGCAAAGTCCAGCCTTATGAACCTTACGAGGCGTCAAAACTGGCCGGAAAAGAGATGGACGAGGCCCGCAGCCGTCTGGCCGCGATCATGGGCGTTGCCACGGATGAGTTGAGCTTTGGACCGTCCACCAGCCAGAACGTCTATGTTCTGGCGCAAGCGTTCCGGCAATGGATGAAACCGGGCGAGGCGATTATTGTCACCAATCAGGACCACGAGGCCAATACCGGGCCGTGGCGCCGACTGGCGCAGGACGGCATTGAAATCCGGGAATGGCGGATCAACCCGGACACCGGCCATTTGGATATCGCCGACCTGGAAAACCTGCTGGATGAGAGTGTGCGATTGGTGTGTTTCCCCCATTGTTCCAACGTCGTAGGCGAAATTAATCCAGTCAGTGACATCACCGCAATGGCCCATGCGGCTGGCGCGTTTGTCTGCGTTGACGGGGTGTCTTATGCGCCGCACGGGCTGGTGGATGTGGGCCAGTTGGGCCCCGATATCTATATGTTTTCTGCCTATAAAACCTATGGCCCACATCAGGGCATAATGGTGGTCCGCCGGGCGTTGGGTGAGATTTTGCCCAATCAGGGGCATCATTTCAATGCGGGCATCCTGTACCAGCGGTTCACCCCCGCTGGTCCGGATCACGCTCAGGTTGCCGCCTCGGCGGGCATGGCCGACTATCTTGATCAGCTGTGCGATCATCACGGGGGGCCCACCAAGGGCGCTGCTGCCCGCGGCGCTTTTGTGCACGACATGATGCGCGCCCATGAAAAGCGCCTGTTGCAGCCGTTACTGGATGCCGTGTCTTCACGCAATTCGGTGCGTCTGATTGGCCCCTCGGATGCCACCGAGCGCGCACCGACGGTGGCTTTGGCGCTGTCGGGCTCGGGCCAAGCCGTGAGTGCCGACCTTGCCCGCGCCGGGATCATGGCCGGGGGTGGTGATTTCTATGCGGTTCGGCCGTTAGAGGCGATGGGGGTCGATATGGCCAAAGGTGTTTTGCGCCTGTCGTTCACTCATTACACCTCGAAAGAGGAGGTGGATCGCTTGCTGACTGCGCTGGACGGGGTGCTTTAGCGCTTTTCAACAGAAAGCTTGCCTGCGTCCAGTTCCCGGCCTAGCCTAACCTTGTAACCGCCATTGGGGGATTGCGGAATGATTTTGACCAGAGTTGAAGGACAGAACAATCTGCCCAGGTATTTCCGACGGGTTCTGGCGATGCTGCAAAGTACCGAATATGGTCGTATCGACTTTGTGCTGGAAGACGGGCGTACATTTCGTGTTGAAGGTCAAAATCCGGGGCCTGCGGCGGTTCTGAACATTCACCACAAGGACCTGTTCTCGCGATTGATCCGTGAGGGTGAATTGGGGTTCGCTGACGCCTATCTTGACGAATGGTGGAGCACCCCGGATTTGCAGGCCTTCATGGACCTGATGCATATGGGTGAAAACATCGTCTACGATGATTTTCCCGGGCTTGGGGTGGTGCGTGCCTACGAAAAACTGCGATTCTGGATGCAACGCAATTCGCGGGCGCAAGCGTTGAAGAACATCTCGTATCACTATGATTTGGGTAATGAATTTTATCAGCTGTGGTTGGATGAAACGATGACCTATTCCAGTGCATTGTTCGAAATCGGGCCGGATACCGAGCTGCAAAGCACTGAAGCGGCACAGACCGCCAAATATGCCAGCATGGTCGATCAGATGGGGGTGGGGCCGGGTGATCATATCCTTGAAATCGGCTGCGGCTGGGGCGGGTTTGCGGAATATGCGGCGGGTCAGCGGGGCCTGCGGGTCACCGGGCTGACCATTTCGCAGGAACAGTTGAACTATGCCCGTCAGCGCATTGAAAAGGCTGGGTTATCCGATATGGTCGAACTGAAGATGCAGGATTATCGCGATGAGACTGGCAGTTATGATGGTATCGCCTCGATCGAAATGTTCGAAGCGGTGGGGCGCAAATACTGGCCGATCTACTTTGAAACAGTGCGCGCACGGCTGAAACCGGGCGCAAATGCAACATTGCAAATCATCACTGTGGGCGATCACCGCTGGGAAGTGTACCAGCGGGGTGTCGATTTCATCCAGAAATACATCTTTCCGGGCGGCATGCTGCCCAGCCCGACCGTTTTACGACAAGAGATTGAAAGCGCAGGGTTAAACGTGCTGCAGTCGGTTGAATTCGGTGCCAGTTATGACCTGACATTGCGCCGTTGGCACGAGGCATTTAATGCCAAATGGGACCAGATCGCCGCCATGGGCTTTGACGACAGGTTCCGGCGGATGTGGAATTTCTATCTGACCTCCTGCGCTGCGGCCTTTGATAATGCGACAGTTGATGTTACTCAGATCACCATAACCCGTGAATAAAACGCTGAATACTACACGGGGGTCCTAACCCAGAGCAGTCAAACCATGCAGCCCAACACCCAGTCCACCGCGCAACCCACTGCGGCCAAATTATTCGCCGCAGGATCGTTGGCGATTTTGGCGTTTATTGTGTCGGGGCAATATATGCCACTGATGCCAGAGGGTAAAGATTTTGGGTATTTCACCCATATAAACATGGGGTTAGGAATTGTTTGCGGCTGGAACATTATGGGCCGACGGGCCGGGCGCGGGGTGACGGCGGCGATCAATAACGGGCTGACGGGCATGACGGCGATGGTGTTCTGGGCGTTGTTCATCCAGGGCTGTTACGAAATGTTCCGTCTGGCCATGCGCAACCGTTATGACGGCCCGATCGAAGCCTTGGCCGCGATCTTTACGATCGCCATGGACTATGGCTGGATTATGCTGAAGGCGCCGATCCTGATTGGGACGTTGTTGGTGGGTGGGGTTTTGGCTGGTCTGGTCACAGATTATGCAAAGAAAAGATGGAATTAAGAGGTAAAGTTAAGGTGATTTAAGCGATGTCTGAGGTATTTCTTTGCGGCCTGCTGACGCATCTGCCCTTGCTGGAAAAAGTGCTTGGACGCACCGTTGCGCCGAATGAACTGACACCGGCGAAACTGGCTGATCATGCTATCTATGACGTCCCCGGTCAGCCTGTTGTGATGTACTGCGACCAGCCGGGCGCAGATATCAGCGGGATGGTGATACCTCTTGCGGACGCAAGCGAACTGGCCCGGCTGGCGTTTTATCAAGCCGGGTACGGATTACATCCCACCCCCTTGGTGGTGACGCTTGCGGATGGCGCAAAGACCGAGGTTCAGGTGTTCCTGCCGCAAGAATTAGCGGCCGCAACGAGCGTGCCGTTTACCAACCAGCACTGGATAGCATATTGGGGCGATATCGCCGTGGCGGCTGCGGATGAGATTATGGCCCAAACCACCCAGTTGACGCCTGATCAGATCGCCGGCCGTTTGCCGGGCATTCACATCCGGGCGGCGTCTTTTGTTGCAGCACAAGCCCGTTCGCTTGGGGCTACACGCGACCTTACCCATGATATTGTGGTGCATCAACGCCATCGCAAATACAGCAATTTCTTTGCCGCCGAAGAGATGGATCTGCAATACCGCCGCTATGACGGCGAAATGAGTGAGGTTATGAACCGGGGCGCGCAAATGCTGGGGCAGGCGGCGGTTGTGTTGCCGTATGATCCAAAGGCAGACGCGGTTTTGATGGTTGAACAATTTCGCGCGCCCCTGTTCATGGGTGGCGACCGCGATCCGTGGCTTTGGCAACCGGTGGCTGGTCTGGTGGACCCGGGCGAGAGCCCCGAAGTAGCGGCCCACCGCGAAGTGATAGAAGAGGCGGGGCTGGAATTGTCGCAATTGTTTCCGGTGGCAGGGACCTATTCCAGCCCCGGTGCCAACAGCGATTTTGTCAGTCTGTTTGTCGGGCTTGGCGATTTCAGCACCCGTGCGGCGGGCGGCGGGCTGGCGGAAGAAGGTGAAGATATCAAGGTGGGGATTGTCGGGTTTGATGACCTGATGGAGGGTATCGACACCGGGCGATACCGCGACATGCAACTGGTGCTGACATCGCTTTGGCTGGCGCGTCATCGCCACCGGTGGCGTTAGGGTTTAACGTTTGTGATTGAGGTTTCAACCGCATGAAGGAATGACCCGGCCGAGGAACTGGCCGATAACAACATCACATCATCCGGCCCCTGGCGCAGGATGATCACGCCCAGGTGTTCCATCGTGGTGCGGGTAAAATTGTCTGTCGACAGAGTGTTCAGATCAATCGGGCAGATCCGTTCGAGTGCGGGTAAACAAAGTGGGCCTGACAGGCGCAATATCACCCAATTATCGGATTGATCCGTGGTATAGCCAGCCCCTTTCAGGCCCTCCATGGCCGGGCCGGGTGGGTCGCTTAACAGGGCCAGAAAACTGTCAGGGCTTTGGCACAAAAGGCGGGTCTTGCCATCTAAAGTGGTGGCGCATGTGCCCGGGGCGGGCAAGACGACCCCCCAGAGGGTTTGCACCGACGCCTGTAATTTATCCATTCCGTTTAACGGCATAGCCACCGAGATCAGCGCCATATCGGTGATCTCGCTCAGGATGGTGTCGCCAAAGGCACAGGCATAACCGCCCAGAAACGGTTCTGGTTGAAGGGTGATATCATCCACGTTGGCGCCCTCCTTCGGGATCATAGAAATGCGGCGAAGTGATTTCCACCTGCACATCGCCACCCCTTGCGGGACTGGTGGCAGTAACCACTTCGCCCATACGTTCGTGGCCGCGTTTGATGAAGCCAAGGCCGATGGAATGGCCAAGGGTCGGCGAATACGTCACCGATGACATCCAACCCTGATCATTGGCCATGTTGGCCGCGTCGCCCCGGGTGATGAAATGCGCCCCGGCGATCAGTTGTTTGGAGTGGTCAACCGGTTTGAAGCCGACCAAACGAATGGCGTCGTCGCGCATCATTTCCGGACGCTGCGACAGCACCTTGCCGATGCAGTCCTTCTTGGCGGACACAAAGCCGCCCAGCCCCAGATTGGTCGCTGTGGTCTGACCGTTCAACTCGTTCCCTGCCGCGTGGCCCTTTTCGATGCGCATCACACCAAGTGCTTCGGTGCCGTAAGGTACGGCGTCAAATTCTTTGCCCGCCTGCATCAAGGCCCCCATCATTGCGTTGCCATAGCGTGCCGGTACGGCGATTTCATAGGCCAGCTCGCCCGAGAAAGAGATGCGAAACAGGCGGGCAGGGGTGGTGTTGAACGCTGTGGTTTGGGCACAAGCCATGAAGGGGAATGCGTCGTTTGAGACATCACAGTCCACGACCTTTTGGATCAGTTTTCGGGCATTTGGCCCGGCCACAGCAAACTGTGCCCAACCGTCGGTGACCGAGATCATATGCACGTCCAGCCCCGGCCAAAGGCATTGGCGCGCAAATTCCATCCGCCGGAATACCAGCACGGCATTGGCGGTGGTGGTGGTCATGACAAAATGGTTTTCTCCCAGCCGCGCGGTGGTGCCATCGTCGTAAGCCACGCCGTCCTCTCGCAGCATCAGACCATAACGCACTTTGCCCACGGGCAGTTTCAGGAAGGCGTTGGTATAGATGTGGTTTAGAAACTCGGCAGCATCGCGGCCTTGAATGTCGATCTTGCCCAGGGTTGTCACATCGCAGATGCCGACCGACGCGCGGGTCATTGTCACCTCGCGATCAACACTGTCGCGCCAACCTTTTTCTCCGTCGCGCGCGTACCATTGTGCGCGCAGCCAATTGCCGGTCTCGACAAAAGTGGCCCCATTGGCCTCGGCCCATTTATGGCTGGGGGTGTGCCTTACAGGACGAAAGCCGCTGCCGCGCGCCCGGCCCGCAAGGGCGCCGATGGGGACAGGGGTATAGGGAGGGCGAAAGATGGTGGTGCCGGTTTCCGGGATGGTTTTGCCGCTGATATCGGCCATGATTGCCAGTGCCGGGATGTTGGCGGTTTTGCCCTGATCGGTGGCCATGCCAAGGGTGGTATAGCGTTTCAGATGCTCGACCGAGCGGAAACCTTCGGCGTGGGCCTGTTTGATATCCTTGACCGTGACGTCGTTTTGCAGGTCCAGCCAGGCGGGTTTGCGCGATGCGGCCACATGCCAGAAGGCAGACAAATCGGCGGGTTCGTCTTGGGCTACTATTGCCGGGGTTTTAGAGGCGGTAAACCCCAGGCCCTTGACCAGTTCCGTGGCTTTGTCACGTCCGTCGGCCAGCCCCGCAGCGAGGGTCAGGGTGCCATTTGCGGCCCCGGCCACGATCATGCCGTCAGGCAGGTCCGCGCCCGGTACAAACGCGGCAATATCATCGCGCCAGATCGGGCGGCCCCTTTGGTGGCAGGTCAGATGCACATTCGGGCTCCACCCGCCTGAGACGGCCAGGCAATCGGCGGTGACTTTTTCGCCATTGGCTAAAGTGACCGAGGTCAGCCCCTTGCGTCCTGACGTATCGACAACCCGCCCGCCCATGACCACCCTTGCGTCGGCAATCTGTGTCGGTGCGTCCTGATTTCGCGAGTCGATGATGGCGCTGATATCGACACCTTTGGCCGCCAGATCGCTGGCCGTGCGCCAGCCATCATCGTTGTTGGTAAAGATTGCAACCGTCCGCCCGGGGGCAACGCCAAACCGGTTCACATAGGTGCGAACGGCACCGGCCAGCATCACGCCGGGGCGGTCGTTGTTGCCAAATGCGATCGGGCGTTCGGTGGCCCCGGCGCAAAGGATCGAGCGTTTGGCATAGATGCGCCAAAGCACCTGCCGTGGCTTGCCGCTGCTATCCCCCAAATGGTCGGTACAGCGCTCCAAAGCGCCATAGACCCCATGATCATAAGCGCCGTAAACCGTGGTGCGGGGCATCACACGGACGTTGTCCATGGACGCCAGTTCTGTCGTTGCATGTCTTGCCCAATCAGCGCCGGGGCCATCGGCGATTTCACAGGTTTCGGCGTTCAGTCGCCCGCCAATGACAAAATCCTCATCGGCGATGATCACCCGCGCGCCGCTGCGACCTGCGGTTAATGCGGCCTCTAAACCGGTGGGGCCAGCCCCGATGATCAGGATATCGCAATGCAGGAAACCTTTGTCGTAAATGTCGGGGTCATCCAGTTTTGACAAGCTGCCAAGGCCGGCGGACATGCGGATAACCGGTTCGTAAATTTTTTCCCAAAATGCCTTGGGCCACATGAAGGTTTTATAATAAAATCCGGCACTTAGGAACGGAGACAGCAAGCCGGTTACGGCCATCAGATCAAACTCTAACGGTCCCCGATGGTTCTGGCTGATGGCCGTTAGCCCGTCAAACAATTCCGACGTGGTGGCGCGGGTGTTGGGTTCCTGGTGTGCGCCGGTGCGAAGCTGAACCAGTGCGTTGGGTTCTTCGGAACCAGCCGTGAAAATCCCGCGCGGGCGGTGATATTTAAAGCTGCGCCCGACCAAACGCTGACCATTGGCCAGAAGGGCCGAGGCCAATGTGTCGCCGGGATGCCCCTGCATGGGTTTGCCGTTGAAGGTAAAGCCCAACTGTTGCGAGCGGTCAATCAGACCGCCTTTGATCCGGTTGCTTTGGGTCATCTGTCACGCCCCTGTTTCAGGGCCACATCGCGGGCCATTTCGACCTCGGTGATCGCGTGGGTCAAGGTGTTGCGCGTGACCACCAACCACGACCGGTCGCCTTGTTCGTGATACCAAAGTTCCCGGTGTTCCCCGGCTGGATTGGCGCGTTCATAGCTGTAGGTGTGGAATAATTCAGCGGCGTTCTGTGCGTCAGGATCGGGCCGGTTGATCAGGGATGCATCGCCCAGATAGACAAATTCAGACGCATCGCGGGGGCCAAGCAGGGGGTGGTTGATGATCATGAATTTGCGCCCTTCAATGCAGGTTCGGCTGGGCACCAACGCCCTTTTCGTCAATGATATGGCCGCGTTTGAACCGGTCCAGCCGGAATTCCGTCGCGTTGGGATGTGGCCGGTCATGCGCCAACAGGTGCGCGTAACAAAACCCCGATGCCGGGGTCGCCTTGAACCCGCCGTAACACCAGCCACCATTGAAATAGAGCCCGTCGATATCGGTCTTGTCGATAAACGGAGAGCCATCCATCGACATGTCCATCACCCCGCCCCAGGACCGCAGCAACCGCGCTCGCCCGATCATCGGCATGATCGCCATGCCGCCTTCGGCCACGTCCTCGACCACGGGCAGGTTGCCGCGTTGGGCGTAGGAGTTATAACCGTCGATATCACCGCCAAAGACCAGTCCGCCTTTGTCCGACTGGCTGACATAGAAATGCCCGGCACCAAAGGTGATGACCCCCGGAAGAACCGGTTTTAGACCCTCAGTAACAAAGGCTTGCAGTACATGAGTTTCAATCGGCAGGCGCATGCCGGCCTGCGCCATGACCCGCCCGGATGAGCCAGCCACACAGACGGCAATTTTGCTGGCGCGGATAGGCCCTCGGGTGGTTTTCACCCCGCTGCATACTCCGTTATTGATCTCAAACCCGGTGACTTCGCAGTTCTGAATGATGTCCACGCCGCGCATATCCGCGCCGCGCGCAAACCCCCAGGCAACCGCGTCGTGGCGTACCGTGCCACCGCGCCTTTGGAACAACCCGCCTTTGATCGGAAACCGTGCGTTGTCGAAATCCAGAAACGGCAGTTCGCGGCGCAGATCGTCGGCCGTGGCCAGTTCTGCGTCCGCCCCCGACAGGATCATCGCATTGGCCCGGCGCACAAAGGCATCGCGCTGTGGATCGGAATGAAACAGGTTCAGGATCGACCGCTGGCTGATCATGGCATTATAGTTGAAATCCTGCTCCAGCCCTTCCCAAAGTTTTAGGGATTGTTCGTAAAACGGCTGATTGCCCGGCAACATGTAATTGGACCGGATGATTGTGGTGTTCCGTCCGACATTACCCGACCCGATCCAACCCTTTTCCAGCACCGCAATATTGGTCATGCCAAATTCGCGCGCCAGATAATATGCCGTGGCCAACCCGTGCCCGCCACCGCCGATGATGATGATGTCATAGGCCGGTTTCGGTTCCGGCTCGCGCCAGACCGGTTTCCAGCCTTTGTTGCCGGTCAGACCTTGTTTAAGGATTTGCAGGGCGGAATAGCGCATGTGTTACAGACCCGAGTTGTTGATGTCAGAATGGGTCAGGTTGGTGATCTGTACTTTCCTGGAACAGACATATATATGTCAAAAATGGACATAATTGGACCAGATCGTAAGACAAAGCGGATCGGTGTCCTGCCGATTGATGGCTTTGCCCTGATGTCTTACGCTTCGACGGTCGAGCCGTTTCGTGCCGCCAATCTGCTGAGCAATCGGGTGTTGTATGACATCGTCAATATCGCCGTGTCGGGGGACGCAGCACTTAGTTCGGGGGCGGCTTTTGTGCGGGCTGATGCCCGGGTCGGTGATGCACTGACGCTTGATTACCTGTTTGTTGTGGCGGGGGGCGATCCGGTGGCGTTTCAGGATCGCAAGGTGTTGAACTGGATCGCGGCCATGGCCCGAAAGGGCGCGCAACTGGGGGGTGTTTCCGGCGGGCCGGTGATTTTGGCCCGCGCCGGACTGATGGAGGGGCGACGGATGACGGTGCATTGGGAACACGCCGCTGCATTGGCCGAAATCTCGCCCAATCTGGTGATTGAGCGGACGTTGTACGTGATTGACCGGGATCGGGTGACCTGCGCAGGCGGGACGGCGGCGATGGATTTGATGCATGCTTTGATCGCGCGCCATCAGGGCGCGCCGTTCGCCCGGTTGGTCAGTGACTGGTTTCTGCATACCGAAATTCGCCCCTCTGGCGGGCCGCAGCGGGGTGGTTTGGTGGCGCGGGTGGGCACGACAAATGCGACCATTCTGGATGCGGTCGCGGCGATGGAAAACCACGTGGCGGACCCGCTGACGCTGACGCAACTGGCGTTGATTGCAGGCGTTTCGACGCGGCAATTGAACCGGTTATTCAGTGACAGGCTGGGCCAGCCGGTGATGCGGTATTACCGCGAATTGCGGCTGGATAAGGCGCAAAATCTGCTACGCAATTCGCCCATGGCGATCACTGAAATCGCCTTGGCCTGCGGGTTTGCCAATTCTTCGCATTTCTCGCGGGCGTATCATGGGAAATATGGGGGTGCGCCGTCTGTGACGCGGCGCTGACTTGCGTTTTGGGATTGTGTGGCGCTAGGTTTGGCGCAAAAGGGAGTGCGTCATGCATATACTGATTCTGCAACATGCCGGCGTGGAACATCCGGGCATTTTTCGGTCGTTTCTGAACGAGGATGGGCATCGGTCGACCACCATCAACCTTGATCAGGGTGAGGCGATTCCCGACATATCAGGCTTTGATGCTTTGTGGGTTCTGGGCGGGCCAATGGATGTTTGGCAAGAGGATTTACATCCTTGGTTGATCGATGAAAAGAACTTTATTCGCAATGCTGTAGAAGGAAATGGTGTGCCGTACCTTGGCCTGTGTCTGGGCCATCAATTGCTGGCCGAGGCGCTTGGCGGAACGGTTGCAAAATCCGAGACCCCCGAGATTGGCGTGTGCCAGGTCCAACTGACCGAGGCCGCGGCAAACGGTATCTTTTTCGACGACATTCCAGAGCAGTTTTCGACCCTGCAATGGCACAGCGCCGAGGTCAAAACCATGCCTGCAGGAGCGATTTGTCTGGCCACATCACCCGATTGTGCCGTTCAGGCGATGTCCTGGGGGCCGCGTGCCTTTTCGATGCAGTTCCATGTTGAGAGCGAGGCGGATACCGTGGAAAACTGGGCCGGGATCCCGGAATATGCCACCGCCTTAGAGGGCGCGATGGGGCGGGGCCGGGATGGGCAGGGTAGTGTGGCTCGACTTGCGGCGGATTGCGCAGCACACATGCCCGCGTTCAACAGAAATGCTGAGCGGATTTACATGAACTGGCTTCAGACCACGGCGCGTACTTAGGTTGCCGCCGCGCGGGTCAGGGAAAGCCGCGCGGTTTCCAGATGTTCCTTCATATACGTCGCGGCACGCTCTGGCTCTCGGGTGCGCAGGGCGTTGAGAATTTGGCGATGCTGGATGTTATATTGCGCAATGATGTTTTGATCCAAGGTCAACTGCCGCATCCTTCGCCATTCGTCCTGACCACGCACCGATGTTATCTGCCCGACAATCCGGATCAGCAATCGGTTGCCGGTGCTGTTGGCCAGCAGCCGGTGAAAATCAGAATCCTCGCGGGCAAAGCGTACGGGGTCGTCCCCGCTGGCCTCCATCGCGTCACAAAGGCGTTCCATCTGGTCAAAATCCTGACGTCGTCCGTGCAGAACTGCCAACCGGCACATATGCGGCTCAAGCGCGAAACGGGCGTCGATCAGTTCAAGTGGGTTTGCCTGTTCCATGGGGGATTCGGCGTCAACTTGGGCCTCTTGCATCACATAAGTTCCGCTGCCCGCGCGGATTTCAACCAATCCTTCCTGCTCAAGCTGGATCAGCGCGCCACGCACCGTGCCACGCGCCACGTTGTATGTTTGCGCCAATTGCCGTTCGGATGGCAAGCGGTCGTAGGGGTGCAGGGCCCCCCTTGATATTTCCCGACGTAGCTGAGCGGCAATGTCAGCAGAGCCAATCCGTGTGGGGAGCGCAGGTTTCATGTTTACATCCCAAGAGTCGTCCAATACTATACCAAAAGAATGAAAATACCAGAAAAATTACCACATTGGTACGAAATAGGTTGATTTTTGGTGCCGGGTGGAAAAGGATCGCAGAAAGTATCAAGGCGGGATTCTGAGATGATACATCCGTCAAATGAACAGGGAGAATGACATGGCCGAAACTGATCTTGAACGTTTTGTCGACGCACCGGGGCGCGCCGAGAAGATCAAGGAAGTACGCAAGATGATCGACGCGATGGGGATCGAGTATCTTTATCTGCAATTTGTGTCCGTGACGGGCAAGATCATGGGCAAGGGCATTCCGTCAGATCACTGGGAAAATATCGCTCAGAAGGGGTTTCAGCTGGTTTATGGCGCGACGGTGAACCTGTTCACTGACCGGGCCGGGAATTATCTGGGGTACGGGCCGGAATCGGCGGAACTGATTGGTATACCAGAGCCTGAGACATTCATGCAGCTGCCTTGGGCACCCGAGATTGGCCGGTTCTATTGTACGTTGTTTCGCAACCGTGAAGAAAAGGAAAATCCGGGCGGGTTTCTGACGGCCGATAGCCGGGGCAATTTGCGCCGGATGCATGAAGAATTCAAAGCCAAACATGGGCGGTCCCTGCGCATTGGTACTGAGCCGGAAATGATGTGGCTGAAGTTTGATGAAGATGGCAAGCCGCGCGATGGGTATTCCAAGCCGTATTGCTATCACATCGACCAGTTTGAGAGCCTGCGTCCCGTGTCGATGCAGGTGATCCGTTATGCCCGCAAAATGGGTCTGGATATGATTCAGGGCGATCATGAGGACGCGCCGGGGCAGTTGGAACTGAACTGGATGTATGACGATGTGCTGCGCAATGCTGATCGCTTGACGACCTATCGTCAGATTTGCGCGCAGGTGGCGCGGGAAAACGGGATTTTTGCCTGTTTCATGTCCAAACCGTTCATGGGAGTGTCTGCCAATGGGTGCCATCATAACATGAGCCTGTGGCGTGACGGCGAAGATGAGTTTGTGCGCAGTGGCAATGACCCGGACAACCTGCCGGGGATGCGCGAGAATTACATGTATGTGAAGGGCGGCGAGAATACGTTTATGCCCGATGATGATGATCCGCAAATGCCGGGCAAAGAGGGGCTTGAGGCGATTGGCGGGGTGGTGCACCACTTGCAGGCGCTGACGGCGATTGGCTGTTCGACGGTGAATTCGTATCGTCGCCTTTGGGATACCGGGTTCTGGGCGCCGGTGTTTGCCGATTGGGGCTTTCAGAACCGCACGACGGGTTTGCGCGTTTCGGCGCCGGGGCGGTTTGAATATCGGTCAGTGGATTCGATGGTTAACCCGTACCTTATGGGCACGACATTGCTGGCGGCGATGGATGACGGGATTGATAACAAGCTGGACCCCGGCAAGCCGGAAGAGCGCAATATTTATGATGCGATCAAGGACGGTAAAGAAGTCAAGAAACTGCCGATGTCACTGGGCGAGGCGTTGGATCATCTGGACGCAAGCGACGTGGTCAAGCGCGGCATGCCGGGCGAGATGCATCGGTTGTTTGACGAATACAAACGCGACGAATTTGCGCGGTTCAATTCGACTGTGACTGAGTGGGATAACGAAACTTATATGGAATGTCTGCCGTAAGGGTGGGCGAACGGCGGGGTGAACCCCGCCCTACCACATGCCGTAGGGCGGGGTTCACCCCGCCGACCGTAACAAGAAAGCGAAACATATGTGCGGAATTGTAGGACTTATCCACAAGGGTAAAAGCAGCAATGTCGGGGGGGAAATGACCTCGATGTTGCAGGCCCTGAAGCACCGGGGGCCGGATAGCACCGGCTATGCGGTTTATGGCGAGGCGACGGACGGTGAGTTGATCATGCGTCTGAAGGTGGCCGAGGCCGAAGATTTCAGCCGGGGGCGGGGTATTCACCAGGTGATCAAGGACCGGATTGCCGAGGTTGAAAGCATTCTGGCTGAACATGCCGTTGAGGTGAAATCCAAAGAGAATGCCACCGAATATTCGCTGCGCTATGTTTTAAGCCATGCGGGCAACACCGCCGAAATGGCTGTACATATCGAGGAAACCGAGGGCGTTGAAATCCTGTCGCTTGGTAACGGGCTTGAGTTGATCAAGGATCTGGGCGATGCGGCGGATGTGGCCGGCCTATATGGCCTGAACAATTTCACCGGCACTCACGGGATTGGTCATACCCGTATGGCGACTGAATCGGATGTGGATATCCGTTCGGCGCATCCATACTGGGCGTTTCCCTATAATGACGTCAGCGTGGTGCATAACGGTCAGATCACCAACTATTGGATCATGCGCCGTCAGATGGAGCAAAAGGGCCATCGGTTCATGTCCGATTGCGACAGTGAATTGCTGGCGGTCTATACCGCGCATAATCTGGCGAACGGCGTGGCGCTGGAAGATAGCTTGCGCAATTCGATCGAAGAGATTGACGGTGTGTTCACCTATCTGGTCGCCACCAAAGATCAGTTGGGTATGGCCAAGGACACCATGGCGGCCAAGCCTTTGGTTTTATACGAAAGCGACGATCTGATTGCTATGGCAAGCGAAGAGGTCGCCATTCGCGCGATCCTGCCGCATGAGATTGACACCACTGATCCCTATGACGAGGAGGTTCGGGTATGGCAGGCGTGACCGACGCAGAGCTGAAAACCATGTCGCAGGAAGAGCGTGTAAAGGCGCTTGGCATGACCAGCGAGCAACTGACAGGAAAGTCATTGTATATCGAGTTTGACCCCGAGGCTGGTGAGAACTTCACCTATCCCTGGGCGCCAGAGGTCGATTACAACAAGCGGACCGAGCTGGATACGGATGAGTTGACTTCGACCGAGGTCAACAACCGGATACGGGCGTTGATGGCAGAAGGATACGGCACGATTGTGCTGAAAAACCCACGCGGCAAGCACTCGCTTGGGGTGGGAATCTTGAGCCGTCTCAATCTGATCATCGAAGGGTCGACCGGTTATTTCGGCGTGGGCCTGATTGACGGGCCGAACGTGCGGATCACTGGCCGGGTTGGCTGGTCTTGCGCCGAGAACATGATGGCCGGGACGGTGGTGATTGAAAAGAACGCCGGGTCGACATTTGGCGCGGCTTTGCGCGGTGGCGATCTGGTCTGCATGGGTTCGGTCGGGTCCAGAACGGGCATCGACATGAAGGGTGGGTCGATCATTGTCGGCGGCGATACTGGTGCGCTTTCAGGTTTCATGATGCAGCGGGGCCGGATGGTGTTTTGCGGCAATGCGGGCAAGAACCTTGGGGATTCGATGTACGACGGCACGATTTATGTCGGCGGTGATATCCAGTCCTGCGGGGTGGATGCGGTTGAGGCTGAGTTGACTGAGTTGGACCGTGCCTGGCTGACCCGAAAGCTGACGCAATACGGGTTGATGCCGGACAAGGGCGTGGATCATTTCACCAAGATTGTCGCGGGCAAGCAGCTTTGGAATTACGACAATCTGGAACCGCATGAGAAGAAAATCATTCTGTAGGGCGGTGGGTTGAAAACCCACCCTACGGATAAATTAAGAAGGAATTGCCAAATGGCTGATGGTGATATGCGCAAAAAACCGGCACTGACGCGGGATGTGAACCGGATTGGAGACAGCTTTGTGTTTCCACCCCGGGTGATTGACGACATTCATATCAAATCCGAACTGGGGCGGTATCGGATGCGGGGCATGTCCCTGTTCAAGAAAATCCCCCATTGGGATGATCTGACGTTCCTGCCCGGCACCCTGACCCGGTTTGTGATCGAAGGGTATCGTGAGAAATGCGAGACCAAGACCATTATCGGTCCACGGGCCAAGCGGCCTTTGGTGCTGGATATCCCGATCTATATCACCGGCATGAGTTTTGGTGCTTTGTCTTATGAGGCCAAGACGGCGCTGGCGCGCGGGGCCACCATGGCCGGCACTGCCACCTGTTCCGGCGAAGGCGGAATGATCCCGGATGAGCGGCGTTATTCTTCCAAGTGGTTTTATCAATGTATCCAGTCGCGGTATGGGTTTAACCCGAACCATCTGGTGCTGGCCGACGGGGTTGAGTTCTTTATTGGTCAGGGTTGTAAGGTGGGGCTTGGCGGACATTTGATGGGTCAGAAGGTGACCGATCAAGTGGCTGAGATGCGATCACTTCCTGCGGGGATCGACCAACGTTCGCCTGCGCGGCATCCCGATTGGCTGGGGCCGGATGATCTGGCGCTGAAGATTCAGGAAATCCGCGAGGCAACGGATTGGCAAATACCGATCCAGCTGAAACTGGGTGCGGCGCGGGTTTATGATGACGTGCGCATGGCGGTAAAATGCGATCCCGACAGCATTTATATTGACGGTATGGAAGGCTCGACCGGGGCGGGGCCGCATCTGGCCACCGAAGAAACCGGCGTGCCGGGCATGGCCGGGATCAGGCAAGCGCGCAAAGCCATCGACGATCTGGGCAAACGTGGCGATATCACCCTGATTTATGCCGGTGGCATTCGCAATGGCGCGGATGTGGCCAAGGCGATTGCCCTGGGCGCGGATGCGATTGCGATTGGTCATTCGGCGATGATGGCGCTGAACTGTAACAAGGATATCCCCGAGGCGAATTACCCTGAGGAAATCGGCGCCGAGCCGGGTTATTGTTATCATTGCCATACGGGCCGTTGCCCGGTTGGCGTGGCGACGCAAGACCCGGTTTTGCGCGCGCGTCTGGACCCGGATGCAGCGGCGGAACGGGTCTATAACTTCCTGCATACGCTGACGATTGAGGCGCAGATGTTTGCGCGGGCTTGCGGCAAAACCCATGTGCATTCGCTTGAGGTCGAAGACCTGGCGGCATTGACCATGGAGGCGAGCGCCATGGCGGGCGTACCGCTGGCGGGCACCAATTACACGGTTGGCGTCAAGGATTATCATCACCTGTGAAGGTGCGGCGGGGTGAACCCCGCCCTACCAATCATCCGTAGGGCGGGGTTCACCCCGCCGCTCCCTGAAAGGAAAAGACAAATGGCCGGAACACAATACCGAGGCTCTGAAATCAAGGGTGTTGACCAGTTCGTCAACGATGCCGCCGGACTGGAGAGTGATCGCGAGAAAGAGATCGGCCAGCACATCGGCTATCGTTATGACGTCAATCTGGTGCCGGATTACACTCACATCACGCCCTTTCTGACTGAATATATGCAGGTCATGGGCTGGGATGATCTGAACTGGCTGGAAGATATCCATATGGGATACGAGGAAGGCATGGCCGCCGTATTTGACCGCAATGTCAATGGCTGGGTGCGTATCCCCGACAGTATTGATCTGCCTGATAATCAACAGGACCGTGACATGATTGCGCGGGAATTGCTGGTCAAATTCCAGATGTCACCGAACCATCCCCTGGCCACCCTGCGCAAAGCCTATATGAAGTTCTGATGGTGAGGATGGTCAATATCGCCTGCCTGCAAACCCGGCCCATGGCGGGGTTTGACACAGCCTTGGCAGAGGCGATGCCATTGGCTGAAGCCGCGGTTCAGGCGGGGGCGCAGTTTTTGTTTCTGCCGGAATATTGCGGCGGATTGGCCAGTGAGGGGCCTGCCCTTAGGCCGCCCCATGCGGTTGAGGAACAGCATCCGTTTCTTGAGGCGTTTCGGGCGTTTGCAGCGGCGCATCAGGTTTGGGTGATGCTGGGGTCGATTGCGGTCACCGGCCCTGACGGTATGATCATCAACCGTGGATTTATCCTTGATGACAAAGGCGAAGTCGCCAGCCGGTACGACAAGATCCACCTGTTTGATATCCAGCTTTCGACGTCCGAGGTGTACCGCGAAAGTGCCACCGTAATTGCCGGCGGGCAGGCCGTGATCATCGACACGCCCTTGGGGCGTATTGGCCATACCATCTGTTACGACCTGCGTTTTCCCCAGCTCTACCGTGCATTGGCGCAGGCGGGTGCCGAAATAATCGCCATTCCGGCGGCGTTCACCCAAAAGACCGGAGAGGCGCATTGGCATATTCTGAACCGGGCCCGCGCGATTGAAAACGGTGTATTCATCGTCGCCCCCTGTGCGATTGGCGATATCCCCGGGGGCGGGGCAAGCTATGGCCATTCTCTGGTGGTTGATCCTTGGGGTCAGGTACTGGCGGATGGCGGTGCATCGGCGGGGGTGGTTCAGGCAGCTATTGATCTGGATAAAGTGGATGAGGCGCGGGGGCGCATTCCAAGCCTGACCCATGACCGGGAATTTTCCCTTGGCAACGGGGCAGGGGCATGAATTCGGCAGCCGCGATCCTTGGGCAAAGCTATGCAGATCATCCACTGAAACAGGCGTTCCTGAAATGGCAATGCCGGGTGCGTCAGATGGCGATGCGGGACAATTTTGGCCGCCCGGATGACGGGATTACTCCGGTGGTCATTCTGGGTGGCACGAGTGAGCCGATGGGCCATGTCATTACCATCCTCAACAAAGTACCGCAATTTTCACTGACCCCGGAATTGGAGCATATGGCGCGTCAGACCAATGACCCGGCCCAGCGGCGCGACAAGGCGCTGCAATTCCTGTCATCGTCGTATTACCAGAAGTCCGAAGAGTTTTCCGACCTTCTGACCGCGACATTCCCGGCCAAATCGCCGGGGGCCGCGCGTATTCGCAGTGCCAACCGCTGTACATTGGTGTTTGACGCCTTCAACCAGCGGTTTGATCTGGCGTGCAAGGTCTGGAAACTGGTGCCGCGCAACCCGGTCTATCGTGCCACCATAGCCCATAACCAATTGTTCAACCCCGATATTTCCCCCGAAACAACTGTTCTTGGGTTTGAACCGGATTGGACCAATTCAACGTCACATCCCGATCTTAACCGGGGCTGACCCCAAGGGAGAGTACCATGACCAAACGAGTATGCATCATCGGTGCCGGGCCATCATGGGTGCTTGAAACCTCGATCAGGGCGTGTTGCTGCAAATGTCCGGGTTGGGTTACCTTGGGATTGGCGCTCAGAAAGGCTGGCGAACAGACTGGAAAACCGTCTCGCCAAACAACAGGCGGGCGGAGTAGCCGGGCCAATGGCCATCGCCGCGCAGGATTGACAGATCGACGTTTTCACCCAGACATTCGCGGTCGTCATCGGATGCCACCAGCATGATTTTCAGCTGCTTGTTGCGGATATTGAATTTGCGCAATCGTGGCATCAGCCACAAGGCTGCCACCGAATTGGTCGCCGCCAAAGTCACCGGATTGCGATTGTGGCGTGACAACATTTCGCGCGATGTGTCGCGCAAGGACTGGATCGCGGGGGCCATCGAATCCAGCAATTTCTGCCCCTGTGGCGTCAGCGTCACCGATTTATGGCCACGCACGAACAGCGGCACCTGGTAGTGCAATTCCAACAGGCGCGCCTTTCTGCTGATCGCACTTTCCGAGATATTAAGCTCTCGGGACGCGTCGGCACAGCTTTGACAATTGGCCGCAGACTCAAACGCCAGCAGATAATCAAGAGGCGGCGGGACGTTGCCTTGTTTTGGCATCTTCGGCTCCGGGTCATGGCCCGACTGTATCAGGCCGGCATTGTGGTTACTTTTTTACCAACGGGTGAAACGGACGTAAGACTAACACACTGATTAATATATATTAAACCATGTTTTACCGTAAAAAGATATGGCTAAGCCTATCAATTTTATATGCTGGGACTTGGCCGTATTTTGGCAAGATAGGGTCAGTTCGGGATGGAAATCTCGTCCACCGGGATCGACGATTAACCCCCGGATCAAAGAAAAACCAACTGGGAGAATGAAATGAAGCGTACTGTAGTGATGGCCGTGGCGACGATGACGGCGATGTCATTTGCCGGGTCCGCCTGGGCACAGGATTGTGGCTCAAGCGATTCAATCGTGATTCCGACGCACAACTGGTCAAGCCAGATTGTGGTGTCGAATGTGGTGGGGCAATTGTTCGAGAAGATCGGCTGTAACGTCGAATATACTTAGACCGACAGTCAGGCGGTTTACGAGGTCGTGCGGATTGGTGGTATCCGACCTATGTTGAGGAGCTGTGCCCCGGTCTGCCCGACTGGCAGGCACTGGCCGCGTGTTCCGACCTGTTCGCGCGGGCAGATTCCGGTGGTAAGGGTGTTTACATCGAAGGCCCGGTTGAATGGCTGCACGATACCAAGCGGGTTGAATCGCTGCGCATGAATTTTGTCACCGTCAACGTCGGCGGCGCGGCTGCGCTTTGGGCCGAACTTGAGTCGACGGCCAAGAACAACACGCCGATTGTGATGTTCAACTGGTCGCCAAACTTTACCGACGCACTTTATGGCGGGTCGTTTGTTGAGCTCCCGGCATTCAATGAAAAGTGCAAGACCGAGGCAAGCTGGGGCATCAACCCTGACATGACCCACGATTGCGGATCACCCGCCGGTGGGTATCTGAAACGGCCGCGTATTACGAGATGCCTGTGACATGGCCTGCGGCCTATAAGATACTGACACGCATCAACTTTACCACCAACGATCTGGGCTCGGTGGCGGTTCTG
>DAOUQK010000253.1 GCA_030625695.1 Paracoccaceae bacterium
TCGGTCGACTCCGGGCTGTTTTCAAACTGCGCGATCAACCCCTTTGGGCCTTTGGAAAAGGTCCAGCATTGCGGGTCTGTCTGGTTTTCATAGATAAAGCAGATGTGGCCCTGGTCTTCGTACCAGACTCCGTCTTTGCAATCACCATCCAAAAACGACCAGATCACCCGACGCCCGTCCAGATACCGTTCAACGCCATAAGGCTTGCCTTCGTGGCCGTAATAAAGCGTTTTGCCGCGTGTATAGGCGTCAAATCCTTCTGCTGTCAGGGCTTGTTGGGCTGTGGCGGTCTGGGTCACGCAAAGGAACATCAAAAATATGGGAATCATTTTCATGCACCAATAATGACAGATCACGGATCATCGTACCACTGTCGTTCAGTTTGGGGTGGCAACTGTCTGCCAACGGGCAACCCGCGGGTCCATAATTGCCCTCCAAAGCGGTGGGATCAACGCGACGGCCGCCATTCCCGGCAAGGAGGATGGCAACATTGGCATCACGTCCGTGTCCAGCCGAAGTTCGGGAAATACGCGTGAAGGGTGCATGTGATGGTCCGAATGACGCGGCGCGTTCAGCATCATGAACGAAGAATACCAGTGCGACGCATTCCAGCTGTGCTGCAGCCCGGCGGGTTCGGGTGTTCCGTTTTCGTCAACTGTGCGGCGAAGTCCGTAATGCTGGATATAATCAGCCAACAGCAGTTGCATCTGGGCATAGCCCGCCAGCACTATATATACGGCAACCCCGGCCAGGCCAGCCAGCATCCAAGCCAGCCAAAGCGCGATAATGGCACCGGCGACATAGCCAACATAGGGGTGCGACCGGGCCACAGGACGGACGGTCATGCGCGCCCGCGCTGCGGTTTCGGCCCGCAAGCCCGCCCGAAATGACCCGATCCATGCGCGTGGCCAAAAGGCGTAAAACCCCCGTCCCAAAGGGGCCGAATTGGGGTCATCCGGGGTGGCCACATGCACATGGTGCACTTTGGGATGGGCCGAGGCGTGATGCCCGAACAATATCGAGATATAGATCGCAATGCCCAACCGCCGCAGCCAACGGTCAGATGCGTGGATCAATTCATGCGCATTGGAATTGGACACCTGCCCGAAAAACACGCCAAGTGCGACCGTTAAAGCCAGCGTTTGGATAACGTTCAGATTGTCAGAGGTGGCAATGGTGCGGACCCCAACCAGCAACAGGGTGAAATGCACAAACCCCAGAATAACCGCCAGTTGGCGGGCGAATTTGTCGGCTTTGCCGCCTTCCGTCATGTTGGGATCAATACGGGGCAGACGGTCGGCCAAGGTCACAAAAACAGTGATACAGGCCAGAGCGCCCCAGGCCCACATCCCACCCATCACGCAGGCCATCAGCAAAATGGCAGCGGGAGTCAGGCTGGCGATTGCAAACCAATACATGGAAACCTCGGGGGTGACCGTGGGGCGGGTCGTGGAAAGATAAGGGCGGGGCAACATCGCCAATTTCCGGCGTCCTGTCAAACCGCTGAGTTTTTTACTGCCTTTAGGGGATGTAAGGCGATAGTAAACTGCAAACCACTTTCAGAATGTTAACGAAACGTCGACCCACGCCAGGAAAGGTTCTTTTGATGACACCAGTTCTGGCGCTCGCCGCCCTTTGTGCTCTGGCTTATCTGTCGCTTGCAGCGCGCCCGGTAAGCGGGGTGCGATCAATCATCAAAACCTTGGCCGTGGGACTATTGGCCGTTGCGGCGGCGATGATGGGCGTGCCGGATGCGCTGGTGGCAGGATTGGCGTTATGTGCCTTGGGTGACTGGTTGTTGTCGCGCGGATCACAAGCGACATTCAAGGCCGGTATTGTCGCATTTGCGCTTGGGCATCTGGCTTATGCCGGGTTGTTCCTGACCCATCCGCTGGCCGATGTGGTCTGGCTGATCCAGGCCCCACAAATATGGTTGGCGGTCGGCGTTCTGGCGACAACACTGATCGTTGCAAATGTCCTGTTGCGTCGGGCGGGGGCGATGAAATACCCGGTTCTGGGGTATATTCCGGTGCTATTGGGCATGACCTATGCGGCCCTTGGTCTGGCAAATGGCGGTTTGGTTTGGGTACTACCGTCCGCCATCGCCTTTGTCCTGTCCGATCTGGCGTTGGGGATCGAGATGTTTGTCCTGCCAATGGGACACGCAGCACTACGGTTCACACCGTATCTTATCTGGCCCCTTTACTGGGGCGCTCAGGTCGGATTTCTGGCGGCGTTTATCTGAGCCTTTGCAACCCGACCCATTCCGCATTAGGTGATTGCCAACCAGGCAGAACGATCAGAGGCATCAATGGCGTTTTTTAAAAAGCTCAAAGACCGGTTGTTCCGGTCGTCTTCGAAAATCGAAGAAGGGTTGGATGCCATTGTCGAAGACGGCGGGGTTGTCGAAGACGGCGGGGTTGAAGATACGGTCACGCCTGAGCCTGCGCCTGAAGTCGTTGAACCGGGGCCGGTGCCTGCCCCAGAACCTGAACCTGAGCTTACCCCCGAACTTGAACCCGAACCTGAACTCAAGCCACTGCCGACACCTGAGGCCCCAGAATCGCCCCCCTCGCCAGAGTCTAAGAAATCACCGGGTCTTATTGGTCGATTGTTTGGGCGCTCCGAAGCCAAAACAGCCCTGCGTCGCACCCTTGACGACGATATGCTGGAACAGCTGGAAGAGCTGTTGATCACCACCGACATGGGGGTCGATACGGCCCTTCGGGTCACCGCCAACATGGCCGAAGGCAATTTTGGCAGGAAACTGTCGACTCATGAAATCAAAACCCTGTTGGCCCGCGAAATCACCCGCATTATGGAACCGGTGGCCCGCCCCATGCCGCTTTACCCGAAACGTCCGCAGGTGGTTCTGGTGGTGGGGGTCAACGGCTCGGGTAAGACCACGACGATTGGTAAACTGGCCAGCCAGTTCCGCGCTGCTGGCAAGTCGGTAATGATTGCCGCAGGTGACACATTCCGCGCCGCCGCCGTCGAACAGTTGCAGGTCTGGGGTGAGCGGGCCGGCGTGCCGGTGATGACCGCCCCCGAAGGGTCGGACCCGGCCAGCCTGGCGTATGACGCGATGGTCCGGGCGCAAGAAGAGGGCACCGACCTGTTGATGATCGACACAGCGGGGCGGTTGCAAAATCGCGCCGACCTGATGGAGGAATTGGCCAAGATTGTCCGGGTGATCCGCAAGAAGGACGAAACTGCGCCGCATAATACGCTGTTGGTTCTGGATGCCACGACGGGGCAGAACGCCCTTAATCAGGTGGATGTGTTCAGCAAGATTTCCGATGTGTCAGGTCTGGTGATGACCAAACTGGACGGCACCGCGCGCGGCGGCGTTCTGGTGGCGCTGGCCGACCGGTTTGGCCTGCCGATCCATGCCATTGGTGTGGGCGAACAGATCGACGATCTGGCGCCATTTGATCCCGATGAATTTGCCGCAGCCCTTACTGGGCTGGACCTGGAATAGGCACGGTTTCCAAGCGATGAATGGCTTGTTCGCGAGGACCGGTCGCCAGCGACACCTTCGAAAGCCTTGATCTGAATCATGGCATAGTCCGGGGTTCCGGAGCAGTTTGAATGAAAGACTGTAAATGAGGTTAACATGAGCTGTGTTCGAAAAATTATTGCTTTAGTACTGATATGTGCCGCGGGTCCGGCATTGGCACAGGACGCCGATTCAGGGGGTGAAATTTACCAGAATCATTGCGCCGTGTGCCATGGGATCGAGGCAACGGGGCAGGGGCCGATGGCAGGTGTTTTGCTGATCAAACCGGTCAATTTGCGTCGCCTCACAAGTGATAATGGCGGGGTATTTCCAACTGAACGGGTGGTCAAGCGGATCGACGGGCGTGACGCGCTGGTCAGCCATGGCAGTCCGATGCCGGTTTATGGCCGTTTTTTTGAAGGTAACGATGTTGCAATCAAGACGCCAAGCGGCCAACCTGTGTTGACCAGCAAACCAATTGCCGACCTGCTGGTGTATCTGCAATCGTTGCAGACCAACTGAAAGGGAAACTCATGCGGTTCATTGCCTTGTCGACACTGCCGATCATCGCTTTTGTAGCCGCCTGCGTCGTCAACAACAACATGCCGGAACCGCCGGAAGGTGCGGCTATTTTTGCCGATAATTGCACCGCCTGCCATGGCTATCGCGCCACCGGGAACGAACCCCTTGTGGGCGGTCAAATCGCCCCGGATCTGACCCGGATCGAGGAACGCAGCGATGGCGTCTTTCCCCGTGCCCAGGTGCTAAGCCAGATCGACGGGTACGGGCGCGGCAAAGTCCCGGCCGAGGTTATGCCGCAGTTCGGAACTTTGCTGCAAGGTGATCTGGTGCCGGTCGAGG
The DNA here is from genome assembly GCA_030625695.1 of Paracoccaceae bacterium. Taxonomy (GTDB): domain Bacteria; phylum Pseudomonadota; class Alphaproteobacteria; order Rhodobacterales; family Rhodobacteraceae; genus NVQY01. Next base: position 4,361 of record DAOUQK010000253.1, read on the forward strand.
TTGATGGTGTGCTGACCCCGACACCGCGCCCTTTGGCAGCTTTGCTGACCTATCTTGAAAGCATTCAGGTTCCCTAGGCGCGAAACGCCTTAAGTACAGATCCCGCCCAGTTCCGCGCCTTTCCACGGCAGGTACACATCCCATTCCCGTTTGCCGTTGCGGGGCAAATCAGCCACCGGAAACGCGCCCTTTAACATGGCATGCAGCCGCTTGGTCCGCCCCGCTGCCGGGGCCAGAGCGCGACAGCAGACATATTCTTCGACAATCGCGCCTTGCTGTTCATAGCCATAGTTAAGAAACTTCGGCGCCTCGCTCAGATCAAACAGATAAGGATCGTCGCTGCGGGAATGTTCAGCGACGGCACGCAGGGGGTGATAGCCGGTGCGACTGCGATTCTGCCATTGCCAGACATGGGTCAGTTCATGTGCTACCAGCATTGCCTCAACCAAATAAAGCCGCTTGGGAAAGGTCGGCAGGTAGTTTTCGACATACCAGTCCTTGGTGAACAGCACCTTATTGAACAAGGTCATCGCCGCCGGTTTCACGGTTACAACTTCGCCCCGCGAAGGCGGTAAAATCCGTTCCCGGCAACTGACCCGTGGGCGTGCTTTGCGTCGATAGGTAACACTGGCCAGGGGCGCGCCTTTGATCAGGCGCACCCGACTCACGTCAAGTTGATCACCTTGTATAAGCGCGATAAATTCCTGTTCGGTGGGGGAAAGGGGGCGGCCACAGTCGGCCAGCAGGGTCAGTATCAAAAGGGCGCGCAAGATCATGGCGCGACGTTACCGCGCGGTTCGGCGGAACGGTAGGGGGTGGCGTGAACAGGTCGGAAATTTATTGTGATGATGTTGTTTCAAGGCCGTTTGATCTTAACTCCAGATGCGGCAGGATGTCGGTGATTTCAATCTCCGTCAAATTGAGTTGGGGTTCGACTGTGGCGAGGCGACCAAAATCGTCGCTTGGTCCTGTTGGGTGCCAAACTTGTTGGTGGCGGAATGGTTGGTGCGACGGCAGGCCAGTCCCGATGCCTCTCAGATTGCCGCGTAATAAAGAACAAAAAGGCCGGAAAAACAGATCATGCTGTAGGTCAGAACAATTGAAATCTGGGTCAAGAACCTTGCCGAAGGCAGTGTGAAACTGACAAAGTGACCAATTCG
>DAOUQK010000242.1 GCA_030625695.1 Paracoccaceae bacterium
ATCACCCCTTCGACAAACACCCGATGTTCATAAAGCGCCACGATCTGACCCAGAACAAATGGCGTCAGCTGCGGATAGACCAGCGTCACCGACGGCCGGTTGCCGGTAAACACCCGGTGGCGCGCCTGACGCTCCAACTCATCACTCAGGAACCCCAAACCCGCCGCCTTTTCGCGCGCCTCCTCCAGTGAACGACCCTGCATCAGCGCCTTGGATTGGGCCAGACAGTTGGCGACCAAAAGCCGGTGATGATGCGCCAACTCCGGCTCATGCCCCTGTGCGGCGATCATGAATTCGCAGGGGACAACGTCCGTGCCCTGATGGATCAGCTGGTAAAACGCGTGTTGGCCGTTGGTGCCGGGCGCACCCCAGACCACCGGACCCGAAGACACCGTCAACGACGTGCCATCCAGCGCTACGGATTTGCCGTTGGACTCCATCTCAAGCTGTTGCAGGTAAGGCGGCAGAAACGCCAGCCGTTGATCATATGGCAGAACCGCCCGTGTTCCATAGCCACAGACCTGATGATGCCAAAGCCCGGTCAGCGCCAGCATGACAGGCATGTTTTCCCTGAACGGCGCAGCGCGAAAATGCCGGTCCATAGACTGACCGCCCCGCAGAAACGCATCAAACGCGGCAGGCCCGATGGCAACCATCAGCGACAGACCAATCGGCCCCCAGACCGAATACCGCCCGCCGACCCAATCCTCGAACCCGAACACCTGATCGCCGGGAATGCCAAACGCCGCCGTCTTGTCCTGCGCGCTGGAAAGGGCGGCGAATTGACGGCTTGGGTCGCCCCCGCCTTCGCTTAGCCAGGCCCGCGCAGTGCGGGCGTTGGTCATGGTTTCAATCGTGGTAAAGGTCTTGGAGGCGACAATTACCAAAGTCCGCCTGGGATCCAATCCCACCAGACAATCGGCAATATCTGCGCCATCCACGTTCGATACAAAGTGACACCGCGGCCCGTCGTGATAGGGGCTTAAGGCCCGCACCGCCATGACCGGGCCAAGGTCTGACCCGCCGATGCCGATATTGACCACATCGCTGATCACGCCGTCCTTGCGCAGTTGATCAGCAAATCGGCGCATCCGCGCCAAAGTGTCCAACACACCCGGCATGACATCCGCGCCCTCCACCATCACCGGACCGCCATCAAGATTGCGCAAAGCCGTGTGCAGCACGGCGCGCCCTTCGGTTGCGTTTATTCGCCTGCCGGCGAACATGGCCTCGCTTCGCTCGGAGACATTGGCCCGCTCGCACAGATCAATCAGCGCGTTACGGGTGGCGGCATCAATGTTGGTTTTGGAATAATCCAGCCGCATGTCGCCGGTTTCGGCCTGATAATCATCAGCCCGCATCGCATCCGTTTCGAACAGGTCATTTATCCGACGATCTCCGATCGCCGCCTGCATCTTTTTCAGCGCTTCAAACATGTCTATTCGGCCCAATGCACAGTGGTTTGACCCAAAACCGCATTGATCGGTGCCAATTCAGACGGCAGTGACAAAGCCCGCTTTAACGCTTCGCGCTTTGGCGCTCCATAAATCACCAGATGCTTGGCCAGCGCCCCGTCCAGCACCCGCGCCGTCAGGCTGACCCGGCGTTCGGGCATATCATCCGGGCGCAACGCTGTCAGCACCGGCGCATTTGACGCAAGGGCGGCCTGTAACCCTTCGGCCCCCGGAAACAGCGAGGCCGTATGCATATCCGCGCCCATGCCCAGCATCAGCACCGAAATCGGCAGTTCCGGTGTCAGCATTGCCTCGATATCCGCCAGCACATCTTCGGGCGCGCCGACCGGCGCATATAACGGCAGGAACGTGGCCGAAGCCGCGCGTGCGCGCAGCAACCGGTCACAAATCAGACGCCCGTTTGAACGCTCATGTTCCTGTGGCACCCAGCGTTCGTCGGTCGGAAACACCCGCACCCTGTTCCAGTCAAGATCGACAGCACAGAGCATATCAAATATCGGCCCCGGCGACGTCCCGCCCGGCACCGCAAACGAAGCAAATTCGTTACTTATCAAATGATCCATAAGGTCCGTCGCCAGTACATTGGCCACATCCATCGCCAATATCTCACGGTCTGCATATTCGATCAGCTTCATGGCTTGATCCCCCGCCATTCTCGATTGTCACGCGCCATCAATTGATCCGCATCCCCCGGGCCAATCGCGCCTGAATCGTAAGGTTTCGGCACATCGCCCCGTGCCTGCCACCCGGCAATGACCGGATCGGTCCAGGCCCAGGCGGCTTCAACTTCGTCTCCGCGCATGAACAGGGTCTGGTTGCCACGAATCACGTCCATGATCAGACGTTCATAGGCATCCGGCGGGTTCTCTCCATGCGGTCCCAGCGCCTCGGCAAAACTCATGTCCAATGGCACATGCATCAGACGCATCCCCCCAGGCCCCGGTTCTTTGATGGTCACGGTCATGGTGATGCCCTCATCCGGTTGCAGGCGGATCGTCAGGATATTGGCATAATCGCCAGCCTCCTGACCAAATATCGCATGTGGCACCTCTTTGAACACCACATTTATCACCGACGAACGCGCCACCAGCCGCTTGCCTGTGCGCAGATAAAACGGCGTTCCGGCCCAGCGCCAGGTACTGATATGGGTTTTGAGCGCGATGTAGCTTTCGGTACTGGAACGCGGATCGCCCACCGCCTCGCGATACGAGGGGTGTTCGTCTTTATCATCGGCATTTGCCATATACTGACCGCGCACAATATGGTGCGGCTCGACCGGTTCCAGCGCGCGGATCACTTTCAGCTTTTCGTCGCGCACTGAATCCGGCTCGAACTTGGCGGGGGGTTCCATGGCAATCAGACACAGCAGTTGCATCAGATGGTTCTGCATCATATCGCGCATCGCCCCGGCCTTGTCGTAATAACCACCCCGCCCGCCGACACCCACGGTTTCGGCCACGGTGATCTGGATATGATCGACGTAATTGCTATTCCAAAGCGGTTCAAACAGCACATTGCCAAACCGTACAGCCATCAGATTCTGCACGGTTTCCTTACCCAGATAATGGTCGATTCGGTAAATCTGACTTTCATCAAAATATGCCGCCAGCGACTTGTTCAAAACCTTCGCGCTGGCCAGATCATGACCAAACGGCTTTTCCACCACAATCCGGCAGGTATCATTGGCCATGCCGCTGGATTGTATCCGCTCGGCCAGCGCCCCAAACAATCCCGGTCCGACCGAAAAATAAAACGCCCTGACCCGGCCGCCGGTCACCTTTGAGGCCAACTCTTGCCAACCCCGATCACCTTTGGCATCAATCGCCACATAGTCCAGACACTCCAGGAACCGTCCCAGCTTGCCCTCGCTTGCGGGGGTCGGATCGGAAAACTCGGCAATCGCCGAGGCGGCAAAATCTCGATACCCTGCCTGGTCATATTCGGTCCGTGCCGCCCCGATGATCCGCGTCTTGGACGGCAATTGCCCGGCGCAATACCGCCGGAACAAGGCCGGCAGAATTTTGCGGCGGGTCAGGTCACCAGTGCCACCAAAGATCACCAGATCAAAGGGGTCTACCGGGATGACGCGTGAAACCATTATCTTTCCTTACCTTGCCAGCGCCCGTATCTTGCCCCATTTGATGCCTAGCCCGTGATGGCGCAGCATATCAGCATCACAACTTAGTCAGCCGCGTTATGCTACCTTTAACATTTCCCATTCATCACGCTAGAACAACACCATATCCAACGACGCGGACGCTAAAATGAAAGATGTTGCCCAAACTGTCGCCAATATCGGCAAGTTTCAACACCCCAATGTAACCGCCGACGGAACAGCGCGGGCTTCGGTGGCGCTCAGCCATGCGGAAACCCTTTGGTTCAACACCGGAACCCTGTGCAACATCACCTGCACCAATTGTTACATCAAAAGCAGCCCGACCAATGACGCGCTGGTCTATCTGAACGTGGCCGAGGTGGACGACTACCTTGACCAGATCGCCGCGCGCGACTGGCCGGTGCACGAAATTGGCTTCACTGGCGGTGAGCCGTTTATGAACCCCGATATGATTCCCATGGCGCGCGCCGCCCTGACGCGCGGCTTTGACGTGCTGATCCTGACCAACGCCATGCGCCCGATGATGCGGCCCGACCGACGCGCAGGATTGATCGAATTGCAGGCAGAGTTTGGCGACAAGCTGACCCTGCGGGTGTCGATGGATCATTTCACCGCAACGCGGCACGACGCCGAGCGTGGCACCGGCAGCTTTGCCAAAACCCTGACCGGCATGAAATGGCTGCATGTTCACAGAGTGACCATGACCGTAGCCGGGCGCATCGAATGGTCCGAAAGCGAGGATCAGGCGCGGGCCGGATTTGCCGCACTTTTTGCCAAGCACGAATTTGACATAGACGCGAACGACCCGGGCCGGACAGTGTTGTTTCCCGAGATGGACGAAAGCGTTGAAGTGCCCGAGATTACAACCGCGTGCTGGGGTATCTTAAACAAGTCCCCAAAGGATGTGATGTGTTCCAGTTCGCGCATGGTTGTCAAACGTCGCGGCGCGGACCACCCGGTGGTTCTGGCCTGTACCCTGTTGCCCTATTCGCCCGAATTCGAAATGGGGCGCACCCTGGCCGAAGCCGAAGCCGACGTGTCATTGAACCACCCGCATTGCGCCAAGTTCTGCGTTCTTGGCGGCGCGAGTTGCTCAGCTTGATATCTACCGTAGGGTGGGCAATCTGCCCACCATTCCTCAAGGGGGCGGCGGGGTAAAACCCCGCCCTACGGTTTGGCTCGTGGTCTCGACAACCTCGCGCCGTATTCGATTGACACAACCCGGTTATCACCCCGTCAGGAGCCTCAAACCGTTTAGTACAAAACCGCCAAACCCCGTTTTCGGGCATGTACAAAACGGTCCAACCGGCGCCGCACGCTTAATGCAGGGTGAATTCGCCAGTTACATTTCGCCATTCTCCGGACGACAACATTCGGCGATGGGCAAAGCGGACGGAATGTAATGGCCCTTCGATTTCAGCCTGCCAGAATTCGATGAATTCGAACAGTTTCGGGTGGTCCGGTGCCAGATCATAGGCCTGCCAGACATAGGTGTTCAGCACATGGGTATAGTCCGGCATGTGATAGAAAATCTCGGCCGTGGTCAGCCCATAACCCTTGAGCATCAATTCAGTCTCATTTGGTGGCATTTTCGCCTCCTTTTCTGCGCCTCAATTGCATACTGCCCGAGAAATATTAAAATACATAGAAAACAATCTATTAGCAGAATACAGGGTTGGCTGCCAACGCGGAGCCAACCCTGCCATTGCACCTTATATGCCCGCTCTGCTAAAGTGGGCACACAACATATAGATTTAGCCCTCATGACAGGCAATTAACGTGAACGACACGCCAGAACCCCCTGAAAACACTGACGAAACGCCCGACGGAACACCGCCCGAGCGGCCCGTATATGATGGCCCCAGCATCTCAATCGAATCCGAGATGCGCACGTCTTACCTTGATTATGCCATGTCGGTCATCGTTAGCCGCGCCATTCCCGATCTGCGTGATGGTCTGAAACCGGTGCACCGGCGCATCCTGTATGCGATGCACGAAACCGGCAACACGCATGACAAACCCTATCGTAAATCCGCCCGCGCAGTGGGCGACGTGATGGGCAAATATCACCCCCATGGCGACAGCGCGATTTATGACGCCCTCGTGCGCATGGCCCAGGATTTCTCGATGTCCCTGCCCCTGCTCGACGGGCAAGGAAACTTCGGTTCAATGGATGGCGATAACCCCGCCGCGATGCGTTATACCGAGGTACGGCTGGACAAACCCGCCGCCTTTCTTCTGGCCGACATCGACAAGGATACCGTTGAT
>DAOUQK010000187.1 GCA_030625695.1 Paracoccaceae bacterium
ACTCGCCACGCTGCCAGCGATCCCACATCTCTGACTTCTGCTTCTTCGTATAAAAGGTTCGCTGACGATACTTCATGCTTCACACCCCATCTTTCAAAAAAGATTAAAGTGTTGCGGCGATCCTTTGAACTCACCGGGCAACACGGTGGAATTGACCATTGATGACGTCTCCTACCAGAACGCCCGGACACTGGCTCATGCAGCCATCCGTAGGGTGGGGTTCCACCCCACCGCCCCGTCCCGCCCGGCCCCGTCCCGCCCGGCAAAGTCAAAGGAATGATGGGTTAAACACAGTTGCTACGCAACAATGACAGGCCGGTCTTTGGGCGGATTGGTATCACTCCCGATTGTGACCGATACCCGTGCCGACCGGATGCGTGTCATGGTGCCGATCCGTTCCGCCGAGGGCTGGCGCAAACCGTGACTCTGACCAGGACTTTTGGCGCGAAATATTCCGGCGGCGCTATGGTGTTTGGCGGCGGCAACAGCAATCAGGTTTATCGCAATCGACTTGAAGAGCTGCAGCAAAGGGGCGAAGATATCTAAAAAGGAGTTCTGAAGTTGCAATACCGTCAAATGGGCCGGAATGGCCCGAAAATATCATCCATCGGCATTGGTGCCATGTCATTTTCCGATTTCTACGGACCCACGGACGAGGCCGCCAGCCACGCGATCCTTGACGCCGCGTTGGAACTTGGGGTGACTCATATTGACACCTCTAATGTCTATGGCATGGGGCGTTCGGAAACGGTGATGGGCACATATTTCAAGACCCACCCAAAGGCCCGCGAACAGTTTCACATCGCCACCAAGGCCGCGATTAGCCAGGACAGTGACGGCAACCGGAAATTTGACAACTCAGCGGCGCATCTTGAGTCAGAACTGGACAAATCCCTGCAACGAATGGGGATCGAGCAGGTCGATCTGTTTTATATCCATCGTCGCGACGCGGATATGCCGATTGAAGAAGCCACCGAAAACCTTGCCCGTTTGGTGCGTTCGGGCAAGGCCGGCGCGATAGGGTTTTCTGAAATTGCACCCAGTTCGCTGCGCCGGGCGGCGGCGGTACACCCGATTGCCGCCGTTCAGTCGGAATATTCGCTGTCCACGCGCTCTCCTGAAATGGGGTTGGTCCAGGCCTGTGCTGAATTGGGCACGGCTCTGGTGGCATTTTCACCGGTTGCGCGGTCGTTACTGACCGACAATCCACTACCCCGCGAGGCCATTCCTGACCTTGGGTTTCTGGCCGGAAATCCAAGGTTCATGGGGGCAAACCTTGACGCCAATCTGGAGATGACAGATCGTTTCCGCAGGCTGGCGGCAGAGATGCAAACCCCCGCCGCCGCTCTGGCCATAAGCTGGCTGTTGCATCAAGGGGATCAAGTCATCCCGATCCCCGGCACAAGGTCGGTCAGCCATTTCCACGAGTTGGTAGCCGGGGTTGATCTGAGCCTGTCGGGCGATGACCTGGAAAGAATCGAACAGGTCTTGCCGATCGGCTGGGCGCATGGGGATCGCTACAATCAAGGCCAGTGGATTGGCCCTGAACGGTATTGTTAAACCAATGCGCCCAAAGACCGACCTGTCATTGGTGCGTAGGATGGGTTTTCAACCCATCTCACCTTTGGTTTCGGCGGGAGGGGCGGTGGGGTGGAACCCCACCCTACGCAAACTTGCCAGGAGTCAGCGACCGGGCGTATTGATATTAAAGCCTGACCGTCCCTTGCTCCATAATGCGCTGGATTGACGGGAAATTGTTGCGGGCCATTTCGGGCACATCCTGCCAGTCTGGCACCGGATCGTGGCTTTTGAAGTAATCAAAAGGCAAGGCCCCCGGCCCGGATGGGTTGGCCACAATGATCCGGCCAACCATGCCGCCATGTTCATGCGGGGCGCAGTAATAGTCGTAAACGCCGGGCGCCGTTAACGTCACCTGAAAGCTGTCTCCGGGGTTGACCAGATAGCCACTGTCCCAAGGCGTGGCACCCTTAGGGATACGCAATGAATGACCATCGTTGTCGGGATGATAGGCGGTGGCCGTGTGCACGTTTTCCCGGGTTATCCAGGTGATTGTGGTGCCGGGACTGACCAGCACACCGATGGGGTCGAACCAGACCCGCGCTCCGTCAATATCGCTGCGCATCGCGATATCGACGATCTGGTCACCGACATGGGCAAGTGCGGGGGCAAAGGCGGGCATTGCGATCCCGGCGAGCATTAGCCCGCCGGTCCGCAAGAAATCCCGTCGGTTGGGATTATTTAACATCGGCACTTGCCGCATCGACGTGCCACAAAACGATGTGGTAATGCGGTTTGTCGACGCCGGGATGGCCCGCGTTATAGTATATATCGACCGACGTTGTGGCCGCACCGGCAACTTCAAGCCCGGAGAATTTGGTCTGCGCCTGCATGTCCTCAAGCGGGATCATGTAAACCGTGCTGACCAGCGCGCCGGATTTGTCATACGCCGCAAACGGCCCGGCGGGCAGGGTGGCGGGGTCGACAAACAACGTGCCAATGCCGGGGATGTGATCAGGCAGCGGGACGAGATCGGAAACGGCCTGATAGGCACCGCCTGCGGGCTTCATGTGGGCGGCGTTTTCAGCGCTTGCTGCAAAGCCAAGGACAGACAGCCCGAGGGCCAGCGAAAGGGTGGTTTTGGTGAACATTGTTTTGATCTCCTGTTCATAGGGTTATGCCGAACCGAACAGGAACTGATCAATGATGCGATTGGTTCAGGTTTGCGTCCCCTCCTGCAAGTGTTTGATCACGGCCGCCGTGGTGCGGGCGCAATGCACGCCGCCAAACGGGAACACGCGCAGGGATTCGGCACTTAACCGCCCTTCCAACCCTTTGCGAAGCAGGGATTTGGCACGAAACAGACGGGTTTTGACCGTGCCATCGGGCAGGTCCAGCATTTGCGCCGTTTCCTCGATGGTCAGTTGTTCAACTACGCGCATGATGAACACCTCGCGGAACCCATCCGGCAACGCGTCAATCTCAGTTTCGATCATCCGGCGTACGTCACCCATAGCGGTAAGTCTTTCTGGTGAGAATTGTTTGTCCTGATCTTCCTGAAACGCGCGGTTTATGGGGATGATATCCGGGTCCTGCGGTGTATCGAACACCCGTGCCCGCCGCGCCATCTGGCGCAGGCGATCACGGGCCAGATTGACGGCGATTTTGCCCAGCCAGGCAGAGATTCTGGCCTCGTCGCGTAGATCAGAAGCATTGGTAAAGGCCTTGAAAAAGGTTTCCTGCACCACATCCTCGGCCTCGCAGTCATCCCGCAAAACGCCGCGGGCAATGCGGAACAACCGCTGATTATGGGCCTGCATGATCTGCGTAAGCGGTTCGACCTGTCCGGCGCGGGTCTGGGCCACGGCATCTGAAAGGTTTGGTTCCTTGGGCGTATATCTTGGCGATCGCATCACTGATCAGTTCCCGTTCAATTTGTTCGACACTGTATAGACGTCCGGGCGATCCAAAAGGTTCCCGAATTATGTAAATTTGTTGAAATTTCCGATCTGAACCTGAATCGGCGTGAATCATCCAGTCCTCTTGCCCTGCCCGCCCAAACGCTCTATACGCGCGAACGTCGAAGGATCGTTAGAATCCGAATGAGCAGGGCCGGGGAAATCAGCGGCCCTTATTGTTTGCGTTTTGGCCCCGAGGACCAATTGAAACCCCAAAGACCGGCGGAGACAACCGCACGGCCCGAATAAATGATATAAAAGGACTGTTAGACCCGAATGGCTGAAAGTACATCAATGGAGGAATTCGAAGCCCTCCTGAACGAAAGCTTCGAAATGGACACGCCCAAAGAGGGCACAGTTGTCAAAGGCAAAGTCATCGCAATCGAAGCGGGACAAGCCATCATCGACGTCGGCTATAAGATGGAAGGCCGCGTTGATATCAAGGAATTCGCCAACCCCGGAGAAGACCCCGAAATCGCCGCTGGCGATGTGGTCGAAGTCTTCCTGCGTCAGGTCGAAAATTCAAAGGGCGAGGCCGTTATCTCGCGCGAGATGGCCCGTCGTGAGGAAGCCTGGGATCGTCTGGAAAAGGCATATGCCGACGAAGAGCGTGTCGAAGGCGCGATCTTTGGCCGGGTCAAAGGCGGCTTTACCGTCGATCTGGGCGGCGCAGTTGCGTTCCTGCCCGGCTCGCAGGTTGATGTACGTCCGGTCCGCGATGCGGGACCACTTATGGGTCTCAAGCAGCCGTTCCAGGTTCTCAAGATGGACCGTCGCCGGGGCAATATCGTTGTTTCCCGCCGCGCCATTCTGGAAGAAAGCCGCGCCGAACAGCGCGCCGAGGTTATCGCCAATCTGACCGAAGGTCAGGCAGTCGATGGCGTGGTCAAGAACATCACCGAATACGGTGCGTTTGTTGATCTGGGCGGTGTTGACGGTCTGTTGCACGTTACCGACATGGCATGGCGTCGGGTCAACCACCCGTCCGAAATCGTGACGATTGGCGAGACCATCAAGGTTCAGGTCATCAAGATCAACAAGGAAACCCACCGTATATCGCTGGGCATGAAGCAGTTGCAGGAAGATCCATGGGATCTGGTGGCTGCCAAGTACATGCTGGAAACAACCCACACGGGTCGCGTTACCAACATCACCGATTACGGCGCATTTGTTGAGCTTGAGCCGGGTGTTGAAGGTCTGGTTCACGTTTCCGAAATGTCCTGGACCAAGAAGAACATCCATCCGGGTAAAATCGTTTCCACCTCGCAAGAGGTCGAAGTGATGATCCTGGAAATCGACGGCACCAAACGTCGGGTTAGCCTGGGTCTGAAACAGACCATGCGCAACCCGTGGGAAGTGTTCGCCGAGCAGTTCCCCGAGGGAACCGAAGTCGAGGGCGAGGTCAAGAACATCACCGAATTTGGTCTGTTCATCGGTCTTGAGGGCGACATCGACGGCATGGTTCACCTGAGCGATATCAGCTGGGACGAACGTGGCGAAGATGCGATCCAGAACTTCCGCAAAGGCGATATGGTTCAGGCGGTTGTGTCCGAGGTTGATACCGACAAAGAGCGTATTTCTTTGTCGATCAAAAACCTGGGTGGCGACAAGTTTGCCGAAGCCGTTGGCGGCGTCAAGCGCGGCTCGATCATCACGGTTGAGGTGACCTCGATCGAAGATGGTGGCATCGAGGTGACGTATGAAGGCATGAAATCCTTTATCCGTCGTTCCGACCTGTCGCGTGACCGGTCCGAGCAGCGCCCCGAGCGGTTCAGCGTTGGCAACAAGGTTGATGCGCGGGTCACTAACGTGGACGCCAAATCGCACCGCCTTGGTCTGTCGATCAAAGCCCGCGAGATTGCAGAAGAGAAAGAGGCCGTCGAACAGTATGGCAGCTCCGACTCGGGCGCATCGCTGGGCGATATCCTTGGGGCGGCGCTGAAGGGCGACGAATAAAACCTTAAGGACTTAGCGAAAAATCAAAGCCCCGCAGCCGGATGGTTGCGGGGCTTTTTTTGCGCCCGCGGACGGCTGAAAAACAGGTTGCGGTATGGAATATGCCCGCGAATCAACCGGCGTGCAGCAAGGCGGCAACCTTGATGATCCTTTGTCGATTAAGTGTTAATCATGTTGTGAACCCACAGATTTCACGCAGATTTCCCCCAAGAGTCTGAAAATTCTGCAATTATTCCAATAGATTCTGTTTCCGAACCGATAAATTGTTCCTATAGTCGTTAAAAAAGTCTGCTCAAGAATTTCCATGGGAGGAAACAAACCGATGATCCGTTCGGAGCTAATTCAAAAAATCGCCGATGATAACCCGCATCTGTACCAGCGGGATGTTGAGCGGATCGTGAACACCGTGTTCGAGGAAGTCACTGGTGCCATGGCGCAAGGCAACCGGGTTGAGTTGCGCGGCTTTGGCGCATTTTCGGTGAAAAAGCGCGATGCGCGGGTTGGTCGCAATCCCAGGACCGGCGAAACCGTGCATGTAGAGGAAAAGCATGTGCCGTTTTTCAAAACTGGCAAACTGCTGCGGGACCGTTTGAACGGAAAGTAAAATAATGCGTTACATTCGCTATGCCTTTCTTGGCGCACTGGGGATCATTCTGATCTCGGTGTCACTGGCCAATCGTGGGATGGTTGATCTGAAATTGGTGCCGGATGTTCTGGCCGAGTTGGTTGACTTCAACCCTGGCATCACCCTGCCATTGTTTGTGGTGGTTCTGGGCGGAATTTCCGCCGGGCTGGTGATCGGGTTTTTCTGGGAATGGCTGCGCGAATACAAACATCGCCGCGAGGTCGGGCAGAAGGCCCGCCAAGTGCATAGCCTTGAGCGTGAAGTGACACGGCTCAAAGGCGAAAAACACCAGGGCAAAGACGAGGTTCTGGCGATTCTGGACGAAGCCGACTGAGCAAGTACATGAGTGCCGATACACGGATCAAAATCTGCGGGTTAAGCAAGGGCGCAGACATTGAGGCTGCGGTCGGTGCGGGTGCTGCGTATGTTGGGTTTGTGTTTTTCCCGAAATCCCCACGCCATATTAGCTTTGAGACCGCAAGTATTTTGGCGGCAAATGTTCCGGCAGGCATCTGCAAGGTCGCACTGACAGTGAACGCCGATAACGCCCTGCTGGACCAATTGGTCGAGGCCGTACCGCTGGACATGTTGCAATTGCACGGTTCCGAATCGCCCGACCGGGTGGCCGAAGTCAAAGACCGCTATGGCCTGCCAGTGATGAAGGCGATCGGTGTGGCCGATGAAGCGGATTTACCTGCACTTCAGGAATACATGCGTGTGGCCGATCAAATTCTGGTCGATGCCAAGCCCCCCGCCGGAGCCGCCTTGCCAGGTGGCAATGGGTTGGCATTTGACTGGAGGTTGATTGCCGGGCGACGTTGGGCAGTACCCTGGATGCTTGCCGGTGGGCTGACGCCTGCAAATGTCCAAGAGGCCATTCGGTTGACCGGGGCGAGCCAGGTTGATGTATCGTCTGGCGTGGAAAACGCGCCAGGGGTTAAAGACAAGGCCATGATCCGGGCGTTCTGCGAGGCGGTCAAACAGTAAACGCAATTGTTATCGTACGGCGTTTGATGTTTCGGCCCATATAGGTACTGTAACCGCCAGTAAAAACAGCCAGAGCAGGGGCTTCCAGAATGGAAAAGACACTTCAGGCTGCCGGGTTGATGATCGTGGTCGCCGCCACCTCCGCATGGGCGCATTCAGGGGTCCAGAACCCCATCGTCAAAGCACGGATGGCCGCAATGGGCGAAATCGGCAAGAACACCAAGGTGCTGGGGTCGATGGCCAAGGGAGAGGCCGCGTTTGACGCAGAGGCAGCCAGCAAAGCGGCCAGCGCAATCGC